>URTO01000238.1 GCA_900550745.1 uncultured Desulfovibrio sp.
TTTTAGTTGTCAGTCATTATTAATTTTAAAAGTCATGTTCACATTGCTGCGTCCGCGAACTGAAGCCAATCAGGATACAGTTGTTTTATCTCCACGGTATGGTGAAAATGCAGCCTTTTTCTCAAGCCGTTCCATTGGCGGACTCCACAGTTGGGGCGTTTTATCGGTTATTCCTTTGGAACATCAAGAAAACTTCAGCCATTTCCTATGGCACAGCCGTGAACAAGAATTGAATGGGAACGCAAAAGTCTTTGGAACGCTTTCCACGTTCTTTTCTGGGTCGTGTCGTCGTTTGACATATAACTATTTGAAATTATTGAAAATAGTATTTTACAACTTGAAAAATGGTTCAATAGTTTCAATAGATTCTATCTAATTAGCGACACGGCCGAAAAACAGGCGCAACACGGACGCTCTGGAACCGGAAGGTGGGGTCAGCGCTTCCGGGCCGACACGATCAGCATCATGGGACGGCGGAGTTCATCCCGCATGATTTCCGGATAGGCTTCCAATAGGCCGGGTTCCGGCTGCGGCTCCACAAGTTCCAGCAATTCAAATCCGTTCTGGAGAAGACCGTTGACGTAGGTAGTCAGGGTTTTGTGGTACTTCATGACCTCTTCGCCGAGGAAAACGGCCTTGCGGACGCCCTCGGAAAAATAGCTGTCCACAGGCCAGTGAAGATGATTCCCCTGCGCGTCGCAATGCCATTCCTGCGCTCCCTGCGCGGTGAATACCGGATGCTCCACGGAAAAGACGAAGCGCCCTCCGGCGGAGAGGCAACGGTTCACCTTCGCGCACAGGCCGCCGAACGACTCGACATAGTGGAAGGCGAGGGAACTTATCGCCACATCGAACGAGCCCGCCGGGAAATCGATAGCTTCAATCGGCATACGCAGGTACTGGATGGAGGAAGAATCCGTCATGGCACGGGCCTCGGCCAACATCCTTTCGGACAGGTCGACGCCCACCACGGAGGCAGCCCCCTGTTCGGCGGCATACCGGCAATGCCAGCCGAAGCCGCACCCCAGATCAAGCACCCGCTTGCCCTCGAACGGAGGAAGCATCCTCCGCAGCACATGCCACTCCCCGGCGGCGTCAAGCCCTTCCTTTGAGCGCGGCATCCGGCTGTATTTGTCGAAAAATATCGGATCGTCGTATTTATTCTCTTTCATCGTGCCTTCCAGCTGGTCAGCGCATCCTCGCCCAAAGGGGAAGCGCGGGGTTAAAAAAGGGAGCCCTTCGGCTCCCTCCGTCATTTATCCGTTCAGATAGGCCTTGTTCACCACGCTTTTGGGCTGGCCCGCCATCCATCCGGCGATGTTCTCGGCGATGATCCGGGTGATGTTCTGCCGGGCGGTACGGGTAGCCCAAGCGATATGGGGGGTCAGCAGGGTGTTGGGGCTGGTCAGCAGCGGATTGTCCTGCGCGATGGGCTCCACGGACACCACGTCCGCGCCGAGGCCGCCGAGCTTTCCGGATGCGAGGGCCTCGGCGACGGCGGCTTCATCAAGCAGCGGGCCGCGCGCAAGGTTCAGGAGGATAGCCCCGTCCTTCATGGCGGCGATAGCGGCGGCATTGATGATGGCGCGGGTCTGATCCGTCAGCGGGCAATGCAGGGACAGCACGTCCGAAGCGCGGAACAGCTCGTCCAGTTCCATAAATTCCACAGGGAAAGATACGGGAGCGGAAGAGGCCGAAAGTTCGGCGGCGGATTTGCGGGCGGAAGCGGCGATCACCTTCATGCCGAACGCGTGCGCCAGTTCGGCGACGCGGCGCCCGATGGTCCCGAAACCGAGGATGCCCATGACCTTGCCCGAAAGCTCCACCTGCGGCGTATCCCAGAAACACCAGTCCGGCCCGGCGGCCCAGCGCCCGGAACGGATGCCCGCGTCGTGCAGGGCCGTGCGGCGGCACAGTTCCAGCAGCAGCGCGAAAGCATGTTGCGCCACGGCCTCCGTGCCGTAGTTTACCACGTTCATCACCGGGATGCCCCGTCTGCCCGCCGCCGCGATGTCCACCACGTCGTACCCCGTGGCGATGACCCCGATGCAGCGCAGGCCCGGCAAGGCCGCCAACGTGTCCTCATTCAAACGGGTCTTGTTGGTGATCAGGATCTCCGCCCCCCGACTCCGCTCCAGCACATCTTCGGGATTGGTGCGGTCATACACCGTCAGATCGCCGAGCGCCGCCAGCGGATCCCACGGATTGTCGCCGGGATTCAGGGTATAGCCGTCAAGAACAACGATTTTCATGGCACCGCTCCGGTTGATGTTCGGTTGATGTTCAAAGGAACAAAGAAAATACCGGATACGTTCACCCTTTGACAAGAGCCCCGGCCTGAGCCAAAAGAAAAGCTCACGCTTCCGGGCGCATCCCGGATATGCCCTTGTCCGGGCCTTAGATTGTGCCGTCATTTAAAACATGGCTCTGTTATAGTTTGTGGTTGTTTCATCTCCACAGTGCGGTGAAAAATACGGCCTTTTTATCCGGTTTTCCCCTTGGCGGGAGCCACGGCCAAGGCATTTTGCCGGTTATCCCTTTGGAGCTTCAAGGAAAAAAGCATCAACCATTTTCTAGAACACAGCCGTTTCCTAGAAAATTCATTTTAAGTTTTACCTAGTTGAATTCAAATTTTATTGAACGCGCGAATGGCCCGTGTTGGAGCCGCCTTGACGCGCAGCCTCTTTTTGCTTATTTGGCCTTTTAGACAAAGAAGAAGAAGAAGAAGAAGAAGAAGAAGAAGAAGAAGAAGAAGAAGCGCTATGGACGAAAACAAAAAACGCTTTCTTGCAGAACAAGCGAATATTTTCAAAGCATTGGGGCATCCAAGCCGCCTTATCATGGCCGAAGCCCTGACGCGGGGGCCTCTGTGCGTCTGCGATCTGCACAAGCTGGTCGGCGGCGATCTCTCCACCGTATCGCGCCATCTCGCCGTTATGAAGGAAGCCGGGGTCGTTGACGACGAAAAGCGGGGCACGAATGTTTTCTATTCGCTTTCCCTCGATTGTCTGGATACTTTTTTACGCTGTACGGGGGACGTAGTCAGAACGAGGCTGCTCACACGGCTCAAGGGCGTCATGCCGGATCGTTCCGGCACGGCCTGATGCGGACGCCTGCCGATGGTGCGGGCGCCGTTTTTTTGGCTTTATTATTTGTATAAAAGGCCAAATAGCAAAGGAGTGTTTGTCATGAATCGGATTGGATTTTGGGGAAAGGGGGCGGCTGCCGTCGCCGCTTGGATCGCGGCATATACCATCAATCAGCCCTTGGCCGAATGGCTGGCGTACGGGCTGTTTGGGCTGGCTCCCGGCGGATCGGCGGGCGGGGCTGTTTCGTTCTTTATTTACGACACCATAAAGATACTTCTGCTGTTGGTGTTCATGGTATATGGCGTGGCGTTCTTCCGGGCGGGGCTGCAAACGGAACGCCTCCGCGCACGGCTCGCGGGAACCCGGCGCGGCTTCGGCTATCTGCTGGGGGCGGGGTTCGGAGCCGTGACGCCGTTCTGCTCTTGCTCCAGCATCCCTCTGTTTCTAGGGTTCACCACGGCGGGCATCCCCTTCGGCATCACCATGTCGTTCCTCATTACCTCACCGATGATCAACGAAATCGCCGTAATCCTGCTCGGAGGGCTGCTCGGCTGGCCGTTTGCGCTGGCCTATGTATGCACGGGGCTTCTCGCCGGGATCGCCGGGGGGATCATCATGGACGCAGCAGGGGCCGGACGCTGGCTGAAACCGCTGCTGCGCCGGAAACCCGAACTTCAGGAGCTGCGCCCGTCCTGCGCCTGCGGAGCCATCCTTCCCACACGGATTTCCCTTGAAGGAAGGCATCGGTTCGCACTTGCGGAAACGCACAGCATATTCCGCAGGGTGGCCCCGTGGGTCGTGATCGGCGTGGGCGCCGGTGCGCTTCTGCACGGGTATGTCCCTGATGAATGGGTCGTCACGCACCTCGGAAAAGGGCAGTGGTGGACTGTGCCGCTGGCTGTCGTGGCGGGCATCCCCCTGTATGCCAATGTAACCGGGATAGTGCCGATCCTTGAAAGCCTGCTGCTCAAGGGCGTGCCTGCCGGAACCGCGCTGGCCTTCTGTATGGGCACCGTGGTCGTAAGCCTGCCGGAAATCCTCATGCTGCGGCAAATCATGCGCTGGAAGCTCATTGCGCTCTTTCTCGCCGTGCTGCTGATGTTGATGTATGTTATCAATTATGGAAAAGTGCTCGATTGGATGGCGTCCGGCAAGGTATGCGCATATAT
>URTO01000239.1 GCA_900550745.1 uncultured Desulfovibrio sp.
CGGCATTCGGGAACGGCTTATTTTTGATGTAATATAAATCTATTAAAAAAGGTTATGGAAAAAATCGTCCGCCGTATTGACACGGACGGGCTCTTATGTGAAAAATGGAATGAACGATTGTCGACATTTATACAATCGACAAATAAAAATCGCCAAGGGAGACGCCGCAATCACGTACAAGCGTTGCGGCTCCGCAAACAAGCCCGCAATCCCGCGGGAAAAGACGGAGGAAGCATATGAAGGGTTCCCGGATGAGTCTGCCCACGCAGATGGCTATCGGCATGGTTCTCGGCGTCGCCGCCGGAGCGCTGACCCCCGCGATGGGGCTTGATCCCTCATGGTACAAGCCCGTAGGCCAATTGTTCATCAATCTGGTGCGCATGGTCGTGGTGCCGCTCGTGCTGACCACCCTCGTCGCGGGTGCGGCCAGCGTCGGCGACGTAAGCAAGCTTGGGCGCGTAGCCAGCAAGACGCTGGCCTATTACCTCATTACCACAGCCGTCGCCGTGGTCATCGGCCTTGTGCTCGCCAACATCTTCCAGCCGGGCAGCGGGCTGTCCATTTCCACGGAAGGGCTCAAGGCCAAGGAAGTCACCCCGCCCACGCTCGTCGACGTTTTCCTGAACATCGTCCCGATCAACCCCATTGAAGCCCTTTCCAAGGGCAACATGCTCCAGATCATCTTCTTCGCCCTGCTCTTCGGCTTCGGCCTCAGCGTCATCGGAGACAAGGGCAGGCAGGTGCTCCACTTCTTCGACGGCGCGGCCGACGTCATGATCAAGGTTACGGGCTTCGTCATGCTCTACGCGCCCATCGGCGTGTTCGGCCTCATGGCCTACACCGTAAGCATGCACGGCCTCGGCGTGCTCCTGCCGCTCATCAAGCTCGTGCTCGTCATGTATCTCGCCTGCATCCTTCAGATTCTCATCGTCTACCTCCCCTGCGTGAAGGTCACGGGCCTTACCGCCAGCCGCTTCCTCAAGGGCCTCGCCTCCCCGATGATGATCGCCTTCACCACCTGCTCAAGCGCCGCCGCCCTCTCCACCACGCTCCTCAGCGTCCAGAAGCTCGGCGCGTCCCGATCCGTATCTTCCTTCTCCATCCCGCTCGGCAACACCATCAACATGGACGGCGCGGCCATCTACATGGGCATCGCCGCCATCTTCGCCGCCGAGGTCTACGGAATCTCCATGCCGCTTGATAGGCAGCTCACCGTCATCCTGCTCGCCGTCCTCGCCTCCATCGGCTCCATGGGCGTGCCCGGCGCGGCCCTCATCATGATCACGATGGTCTTCACGCAGGTGGGCATCCCGTTGGAAGCCATCGCTCTCGTCGCCGGCGTCGACCGCATCATGGACATGGCCCGCACCACCATCAACGTGCTTGGCGACGCCACGGGCGCCCTGTTTGTTTCAAAGCTGGAAAACGATTTCGACCCTGAACGCGGCGAACGGCTCGCTGCGGCCGAATAACCCGCCCGGAAACCTTTCCGGGCAGTGGACGCCGCGAAAAAACTCCCTTCCGCGGCGGGAACAGGAGACAACCATGCGACAGGATAAACGGATCGGCATCGTCGGCGGCGTCGGGCCCCATGCGGGGCTGGATCTGACGCGCAAACTCTTTGACCACACCAGAGCCGAGACGGATCAAGAACACTTGCCGGTCATGCTCTATTCTTTCCCTGACCGGATCGGGGAACGCCCGGCCTTCCTGCTCGGCAAGGCGGCGGACAATCCCGGCGAGGCCATAGGGGACATCATGGCGGAACTGGCGGAGGCCGGGGCGACCGTCATCGGCATGCCCTGCAACACGGCCCACAGCCCAAGGATATTGGACGCGGCCCTCGAAAAGCTCAACGCGACCGGGCGGCCCGTGCGTTTCGTGCACATGATCGACGCCGTAGTCCGCCATATGCGGCAACGCTGCGGGGAAGGTGCGCGCATCGGCATCCTGAGCACGCTGGCGACGTTGGAAACCCGGCTCTATCAGGACAGCCTCGAACGCGCCGGGCTGGTGGCCCTGCATCCCGCCCCGGACGGCTGCGCCCGGGTGCAGGAGGCCATCAGCAACCGCGAGTACGGCATCAAGGCCCGGAACCCGGTCACGGAACGCGCCCGCGCCGATCTTCTGGATGAAGCCCGCCGCCTTGCCGGAAACGCCGACGCGATCATCCTCGGCTGCACCGAGATCCCGCTCGCGCTCCCCGAAAAGGAACTCGGCGGCGTCCCGCTCATTGATGCCACCGACATCCTCGCACGGGAGCTGGTCAGGGCCTTCGCCCCCGAAAAGCTCCGCTGAACGCCCCAACCGGCCAAACCAGACCATCCATATTCATAAGGACTCAAAGGAAAACACTATGAAAACCATCCTCTCCACCGCCGATGCGCCCGCAGCCATCGGCCCTTACTCCCAAGCCGTCCGCTCAGGCGAAACCCTGTACTGCTCCGGACAGCTCGGCATCGATCCCGCCACGGGCAAACTCCCCGAAGGCGTCGCGGCCCAGACGGAACAAAGCCTGAAGAACATCCGGGCGCTCCTCACCGCAGCCGGGGCGGACATCGAAAACGTGGTCAAAACCACCGTGTTCATCACCAACATGGCGGATTTTCCGTTGGTCAACGCGGAATACTCCAAAGTATTCGCCGAGAATCCTCCCGCCCGTTCCTGCGTGGCGGTCAAGGAATTGCCCCTCGGCGGGCTGGTTGAAATCGAAGTGCTCGCCGTCGTCTGACTCCAGAGATGCCCCGGTTCCGCCAACATACGGAGTAAGGAAACACTGCCTCTGCCGCTTGCGGCCCGGTTTACGCCCCTTCCGGCCTCGGACGGCGCGGAAGGAAAAGAAAAGGCGAACCCGCACTGAAAACCGGCATCCTTTCCGGTTCCTCTTCCAGCGGAACCACTGGTGCGCGGCCCCGTGCCCAGCACGGCTGAATCATGCTTGTATTAGAGTGTAATTTTTTGAAATAACAAAAAAATCAAACAATGACATTTTCTCGGATAAAGGCTCTTGACAAGATAGGGAGCCGATGGCACAACCGAATTGTCGAATGTCGACATTTTGAAAAAACATCAAAAAATGCTGCGGCAGCAGCACATCATACCCACAGGAGGCCATTATGAATCTCGCCAAGTTCCCCCGTCGCGGCTATGTGACCGAACCCACGCCTCTGGAAGCGCTTCCTAACTTCTCCAAAGCCCTCGGCGCGGACATCAACGTCTATATCAAGCGCGATGACCTGCTTCCCGGCACCGCCGGAGGCAACAAGACCCGCAAGCTCGACTTCAGCATGGCCGACGCGATCAACCAAGGCGCGGACACCATCATCACCTGCGGCGCCGTGCAGTCCAACCATTGCCGCCTGACCCTCGCCTGGGCCGTCAAGGAAGGCCTCGACTGCCACCTCGTCCTTGAAGAACGCGTGAAGGACAGCTACAATCCCGAAGCCTCAGGCAACAACTTCCTGTTCCAGCTTCTCGGCGTGAAGTCCGTCACCGTGGTCCCCGGCGGCTCCAATATGCTCGGCGAAATGGAAAAGCTCGCCGAAAAGCTGCGTGCCGAAGGCAAAAAGCCCTATATTGTGCCCGGCGGCGCTTCCAATAAAATCGGCGCGCTCGGCTATGTGAGCTGCGCCGAAGAAGTCCTGCGCCAGCTCTTCGACCGCGGCCTCGCCATTGACCACATGGTTGTCCCAAGCGGCAGCGCAGGCACCCACGCGGGCATCATCGCGGGCATGGTCGGCAACAACGCGGGCATCCCGGTCACAGGCATCGGCGTCAACCGCAAGAAGCCCGTTCAGGAGGCCGCCGTCCTCAACCTCGCCAATGAAACCCTCGAATATATCGGTGTCGAAACCCGCGTGCCCGCCGAGAAAGTCGTAGCCTTCGACGACTACGTGGGCCCCGGCTACTCCCTGCCCACCGACGCCATGGTCGAGGCCGTCAAGATGCTCGCCCGCACGGAAGGCATCCTGCTCGACCCCGTCTACTCCGGCAAGGCCATGTCCGGCCTCATCGATCTGGCCCGTAAGGGATACTTCCCCAAGGGCTCCAACGTGCTGTTCCTCCACACCGGCGGCTCCCCGGCGCTGTATGCCTATCTGCCCACCTTCCGCGCCTAACCGCCTTTTATTGATTCCATACTCCCCCCAGCCGGAGCCTTTCCGCATACAGCGGCGGAGATGACCGGAAAGCCGATTCTGAAACTGACTAACAAAGATTATAACGAAAACGGTCTGAGTGAGTTGCTTGCCCTCTAC
>URTO01000240.1 GCA_900550745.1 uncultured Desulfovibrio sp.
CCATGTTCGACTTTCATATTCATGTGAACTGCTCGGGCGGGCGCGACGGACTGCTGCCCTCGGAGGCCATGCGTCTGGCGAAATGCGCGGGGTTCCGGGCCGTCGGCCTGATCGTCCGGGCCGATACCTCGACCCTGCCGCTTCTGCTTCCCTCGCTCAAAACGCTGGTGAAAACCTGCTCCCTGTACGCGGGCATCGAAGCTTTCGCCGGGGTGGAGCTGGTGCATGTCCCCCCCGCCCTCCTGCCTGATGCCGTTGAACAGGCGCGGGATCAAGGTGCAGCACTGGTTCTTGCGCACGGCGAAAGCATCCCCCGCCAGCTTGCCGATGTGGTGGAGACGGGAACGAACCTCGCCGCCATCAATGCGGGCGTGGATATTTTGGCCCATCCCGGCCTGATTACGGTGGAGGATGCCCAGCTCGCCGCCGAGAAAGGCGTGTTGCTGGAATTGAACACGGCCCCCCGGCACTGCCTCGCCAATGGGCATATCGTCCGCATGGCCGAACGCTTCGGCTGCGAACTGCTGCTTAACTCCGACGCTTCCGGTTCAGCCGACTTTGAATCCCCCGACGTCACGCAGGCACTGCGCAAGGCCGCCGCCCTCGGTGCGGGCCTTGATGCCGAAGTGCTTTCGCGCCTCCATGTGACCGAAAGGAAACTTGTGCAGAAGCTGCTGCGCCTATAGAACAGGTGCTTTAATGTAAAAACATTGGGGAGGGGGAGGAGGAACTTTCTGAAGAAGGGGGGAACACCCCCACGTTCCTCCTCCCCTCCCCCACTTCTCTTCAAAGACTTTCGGCCTTATCGAATCCCTGCTGCCCGTTTTCCCGGAAAACGCAGGCCGCGATAAGCTCAGGCAAGAACCTTTCCGACAAAAAAACGGCACAACGGAACTTCCGCCGCGCCGCCTCCCCACCAGTCAAAGTTTTTGCGGATGGGGAGCGAGCCGTTCGGCAGGTTTGGGGGAGGGGGCTTTTTACAAAAAGTTCCCTCCCCAGGTTTCCCCATCCCCTTAAGACTACTCCGGCAAATCCTGATCAGGCATCTTCTCAATGTTGACCATGAAGGCCTTGGATTCCGGTATGGCGGAGTTTGGGTCGCCCACGGCTGCGGTGAGAAGGTTCGCGCTGTCGCCGCCGCGCTTGGGCACCAGCCAGCCGAAGTGCCACGGAAGGCCGATCATATGCACGGTCTTGCCGTTGGCGTTCATGGGCTGGAAGCGGTTGGTCACGATGGCCTTGGCAAGCAGGCTGCCGCGCGCGCTGCTGACGCGCACCACGTCGCCGTTGCCGATGCCGCGTTCCTTGGCAAGCTCCGGATCAAGCTCCGCGAAGACCTGCGGCTCGGCTTCCACCAGCCACGAGCAGCGGCGGGTCATGAGGCCCGTCTGCCAGTGCTCGGTGACGCGGTAGGTCGTGCCGATGAACGGGAAGCGCTCGTCCGCCACGGCCAGCACTTCGCCGATGGCCTTGAACGCCACGGGGTTGCTGCGCTGCGCGGAGAAGGCGTGCTTCTCGAAGGGCGATTCCATCGGTTCGTAGAACTCGGGGAGCGGCCCGTCTTCGCGGCCTGGCCCGAAGAGCGCGCCCTGGCCGTCCTTCTGCATGATGAAGGGGTATTTGGTGCCGGGATCGCCGCCGCCGTCCACCACGTCGCCGAACCACTTGCCGTCGCGCCACTGGATGACCGGCTTGTCCGGGTTCCACGGGCGGCCCTGCTTGTCCACGGAGGCGCGGTTGTAGATGATGCGGCGGTTCATGGGCCATGCGTAGGACCAGTTCGGGAACAGGCCGATCTTTTCCTGCTCAGGCGTCTGCGTTTTGTCGCGGCGGGCCATCATATTGCCCTCGTCCGTCCACGAGCCCGCGTGCAGCCAGTTGCCGCTGGCGGTGGAGCCGTCGGCCTGCAGCATGGCGAAGGCGGGGACCTGATGCCCGGCCTTGTACTGCCTGCCGCCGATGGTCACGTCGCGCAGGAAGTAGCCGTTCATGACCTTGGCGGTGTTGGCGGGAGAGAACTCATGCCCTTCCATCCACTTGTCGATGCCGAGGCCAAGGATCGGTTCGGGGAAGGCGCCGCCCTGCTCCTGATAGAGCTTGCGGATGGCGAGCATCATTTCGACCATGATGTCGCCGTCGGGCTTGGTTTCGCCGTAACGGTCGGGGCCGGCATAGCGCCACTGCATCCAGCGGCCTGAGTTGGCGATGGAGCCTTCCTTTTCGATGGACGTGCAGCAGGGCAGGAAGAAGACTTCCGTGGCGATCTTGGCCGGATCCTTGCCGGGGCCGCGCCAGAACGAACCGGTTTCGTTGTCGAACAGGTTGACGTTCACCAGCCACTTGAGCTTTTCCATGGCCTTGCGGCTTTTGTTGGCGTTCGGGCCGGAGCAGGCTGGGTTCATGCCCCACGCGAACAGGCCGTCGAGCTTGCCTTCGTTCATGCGGTCGAAGATGGACATCCACATGTAGTCGGTCCGCTTCTTGTCGGCGTCAAGGCGCGGGACATAGCTGTAGGCCACGTCGGGCGTCACGCCGGGATAAAGCGACATGAGGTAGCTCGCCACATACTTGGGCCGGTTGCCCCACCAATTCACGCTCTTGGGATCGCTGGTCTTGGGCGTGGTGGCGTTGTAGTCCGCGAGGGTCGCCAGCGTGGAGGTCGGCACGGGCAGGTAGCCGGGCCAGACGTCCGCGAGCAGGGCCTGGTCGGTGGAACCCTGCACGTTGGATTCGCCGCGCAGCGCGTTGACGCCGCCGCCCGCCACGCCGATGTTGCCGAGCAGGAGCTGGATGATGGACATGGCGCGGATGTTCTGCACGCCTACGCTCTTCTGAGTCCAGCCCATCGCGTACATGATGGTCCCGGCCTTGTCGGGCGCACCGGTGGACGCGAAGGCCTCATAGACGCGAAGGAGGTCTTCCTTGGGCGTGCCGGTGGTTTCGGATACCTTGTCGAGCGTGTAGCGGCTGTAGTGCTTCTTGAGAAGCTGGAATACGCAGCGCGGGTGCGAGAGCGTTTCGTCGCGCACGGGGACGCCCTTGGCGTCCATGTCGAACGCCCACGTTTTTTTGTCGTAGCTCTTCTTGTCGGCGTCGAAGCCGGAGAAGAGGCCGTCGCTGAACCCGAACCGCTCGCCGACGACCGTGGGGCCGTTGGTGCTGTCGACGACGTATTGTTTGAAGTATTTGCCGTTGCTCAGGATATGGTTGATCATCCCGCCGAGGAAGGCGATGTCCGTGCCCACGCGGAGCTGGACATAGAAGTCGGCCTTGCTCGAAGAGTGGGTGAAGCGCGGGTCCACGCTGATGACCTTCGCGCCCTTGTCCTGAGCCTTGAGCACCCATTTGAAGGAAATGGGATGGTTTTCGGCAGGATTGCTGCCCATGATGAGGATACAGTCACTGTTCGCCAAATCGTTCCAGTGATTCGTCATTGCGCCGCGTCCGAACGACTCTGCCAGAGCCGTAACAGTGGCGCTGTGTCAGAGGCGCGCCTGGTGTTCGATATACACCAGGCCGAGGCTGCGGAGGATGGACTGATAGGCCCAGCACTCCTCGTTGTCCATAGCGGCGGAACCGAACGAAGCCATGGCTTCGGTGCGGTTGACGATCTGGCCCTTGCCGTTCTTTTCCGTGAACGACTTGTCGCGGCTTTCCTTGACGCGCTTGGCGATTTCCTCCATCGCCCATTCCCAGTCCACCTCTTTCCATTCGGTGGCGTAGGGGGCGCGGTAGAGGGGCTTCTTGGGGCGCTGGTCATTGACGGTAAGCTGCCAGGTGGAAGCCCCCTTGGGGCAGAGGGAGCCTTCATTGATCGGGTGATCGGGATCGCCCTCGACGTTGATGGCGCGGCCCTTGCCCAGCGGGTTGCCGGACGTGCTCGTGCTGACGATGAGCCCGCAGCCCACGGCGCAGTAACAGCAGATGGAAGTGGTCTGTTTCGTCCACTTGAGTTTGAATTCCTTGGCCTGCGCAAAAGCGGGGCGCAAGCTGAACCCAAGCCCGGAAACGGCGCCTGCCAGCGCGGCCCCAAGGCCGAACTTCAAAAAGCCTCGGCGTGATACGCTCATGGTGATCCTCCCGGTATGGGGCGGAACCGGTGGCTCCGCCGCAGGAATGCCGATATATGCTTATCTGAGCATATATAGTTTAAATCATTGTATGATTTGGTTACGGATACCCTACTGCTAGTCCAGCGTGGGCCTTGTGTCAATCCTGTTCCGGGGAAAAAGGCGCTTGTGGAAATAT
>URTO01000241.1 GCA_900550745.1 uncultured Desulfovibrio sp.
AAGAAAGCATCAGCATTCCCTATGGGCAGCCAAAAAGAAAAGGACACCTCATTGGGGTGTCCTTTTGTGGTTCAAGGGGGTGGCTAAGGCCACATTTGTGAGAAGGCCGCCGTGTCGTTTTTTATCCGAACATCTGCGAGAGCTTCATGATTTTCAGTTGATGCGGTTCGGCCCAAGGCGTAATGGCACGGGCGAGCGTCATGGGGGAGATGTAAGTTTCAGACCAGTCGGTCACAAGATAGAGCGTTCCGTGCTCATCCCATTCGATGACCTGAAAGAGCGGGCGGATGTCCGCCGTGCGGGGGCCTTTCTTGGTTTCGCGGGTGAACAGGAAGGAGTCCGTGGCCGTGAAATCGTCCCACGCTTCCATAAACAGCCGTTTGTCGGCCTCCGGGCCCACGAAGCGCAGGGAGAAGGTTTCCTGTACGGAGCCCACGGACTTGTCGTTGACCGGAATTTCTTCCAGCCTGTCGAGGCGCATCCCCCGGAGCATCCGGGGTGCAAGGCGTTCCATGACCTCCTTGGCGGAAAGCGGTTCGCGCAGGACGATGGAGAACCATTCCGCCTGGCTTTCCACGCCCACGGGCAGGGCGCGCCCGAAGGAGATGAGGGGCAGGGGATGGAAGCCCTGCGAAAACGCCATCGGCAGCCCTGCGCGGCGCATGGCGCGTTCAAGCAGGGATTGCAGTTCAAGCTGGCTGATGTAGGCGGCTTCCGCTTCCTTGGTATGCCAGACGCGGTAACGCACGGCTTTGACGGCCAGCGCGGAGTTGATCGCGGGCGGTTCGGTCGCCTTGGGCGGCTTCGGCGGCATGAGCAGACGGCCGTTCTCGTCGAGATTCGGCTGATGTTCGAGCTGGTCGCGCTGTTTGAAGTTCAGGCTGTTGTGGTGCGTGCCTTCTTCAAGCCCCGGCGTGCGGGGAAGCAGGGATTTCCCCGCCGCCGTATCGCAGGCCCCGCAGTGGCGGCAGGCCGCATAGCGGCAGTCTTCCGAAATCTTCCCTTCAAAGGCGCGGCGGCGTTCCCGCAGCAGGAACTCGCGGGACACCCCCGCATTGAGATGATCCCACGGCAGGGGCGCGTCGAGGGCGCGGGCCCCGGTGAATTCCTCGGCGCTCAGGCCGCATTCGGCAAGGGATTCCAGCCACGGATCGATGCTGAAGTTTTCCACCCAGCTTGAGAAGATCGCCCCCCTGCGGTACGCCTTTTCCACGACGTCGGCGATGCGGCGGTCGGCGCGGGACAGGATGCCTTCGAGGAAACTCATTTCCGGCTCATGCCAGCGCAGTTTCAGGCATTTTTCGGCCCTGAAAGCGTCGCGCAGATATTGGATGCGCTCGCGCACCTGCTCCAGTGTGATCTGCGGCTCCCACTGGAAGGGCGTGTGTGATTTGGGCACGAACGGCGAGATGGCCGCCGTGACCTGCAGGCGCGGCATCCCCCGCCCTGCGGCGTCGCGGGCCTTGCGGCACAGGTCTACGATGGCTTCAATATCTTCCTGCGTTTCACCGGGCAGGCCGATCATGAAATACAGCTTCACCTGCTGCCAGCCGTGTTCAAACAGCTTGCGGACATGCAGCATCAGCCCCTCTTCGGTGACGCCCTTGTTGATGATGTCGCGCAGGCGCTGGCTGCCCGCTTCAGGGGCAAGGGTCGCCCCGGTGCGCCGGATGCCCGCCAGACGGCGCATGATGTCGTCGTCGATGGAGCCCACGCGCAGGGACGGCAGGGACACGGAAATCTGCTCCGCTTCGCAGCGATCCATTGTGCCGAGGAATAAGGTTTTCAGCGCCGAGAAGTCGCCCGTGCTGAGGGCAAGGAAGGACACGTCGTCGAAACCGGTGTCGTTCAGGCAGTTTTCGAGGATTTTTTCCAGGTTCGGCAGGCTGCGTTCGCGGGCGGGGCGGTACAGGACGCCCGCCTGACAGAAACGGCAGCCGCGGGTACACCCGCGGGCGATTTCGAGGCTGAGGCGGTTGTGGACCGCACCGAACGGGACAACCTGCTTTTCGGGATAGGCGGCCCTGTCGAAATCCGCCACAATACGGCGTCCGGGCGTCGGCAAATCCGGTTTCAGCGGCGTGAGCACGCCGTTGGCGTCATGCGTGTACAGCGACGGCGCATAGACGCCGGGAATGTTGACGGCTTCCCCGATGAGGCGCGAGCGGCTCCAACCTTCTTCGCGGGCCTTGATGATGAGGTCGCACAATTCAGGAACCATCTCTTCGCCTTCGCCGAGGAGCATGAGATCCATGAACGGGGCGAGCGGTTCCGAGGCGATGGCGCATCCGCCGCCCGCGACGATGAGGGGCCAGCGGAACAAATCGTCCCCGCGCTCGGCGGCACGGAGGGGGATGCCGGACAGTTCCAGCATGTACAGCACGTTGGTGAAGCACAGTTCGTGCGTGATCGCGAACGCAAACATATGCGTCTTCACGATGTCCGTATCGCTTTCCAGCGTGGCGAGGCTGACGCCGTGCTCGCGGAGGAGCCTGCCGGTTTCCCGGCAGGGGGCGTATACGCGCTCGGCAAAGATGTCTTCCCGGTTGTTGAGGATGGCATACAGGATTTTATGTCCGAGGTAGGACATGCCCACTTCGTACAGATCAGGGAAGGCAAGGGCGCAGTGCAGGCGAACGGACGCGGGCTCCTTGTGGACGGAACCTTCCTCGGTACCGATGTAGTGACTGGGCCGGGGCAGCAGGGAGAGGAGTTCTTTCATAAGGAGGGGTTCCGCAGGCGGCGGGGTTGAGGGAACACTTCGCCCCCACCGTCCCGGAACAAGCCGGGCAGGATGGGGGCGTTTTCATCCGAAGCGGGGACAAGGCTACTTGATGAGCGGAGACTTGCCCGCGGCGCCGGCGAGGCCGCCCGTGGACAGGGTCAGGTTGGTGCAGGCTTCCAGATACTTGGTTTCGAGATCGTCGGGAAGCTTCTTGTATTCATACATGAAGTGCTTGCCGGAAATGCTGCCCTTGAATTCCTGTTCAAAAGGATAGCCATAGGGAAGCATCATCATCTGGACACCCTGCTGGGTGGGAACGACCTGAATGATCGCCACGTCTTCAAGCATGTTGGCTTCTTCGTCAAACTTGCCGAGAACCAGTTCGCCGGTGACGAGTTTGAACAGCCGGATCGGTTTGGACATTGTGAGCTCCTTAAAATTGTGTATCGCCCAAAGTAGGGGCTCTCCCATACGCTGTCAAGAAGTGATTGGCGGATGTCCGGTTCCGTGGCATACGCGTCGTCGCCGTGCGGCTCCGGTTGCCTTGCCCCCGGTGTGCGTGATAGGTGAGACACATCTGTGGACAAGTAAGGTTTATGAAAGGTTTGTGAATCGAAATAAGGTCATGCCATGACGCTGGATGTGTTGCAGGACAGGATAGGGTACCGTTTCAAGGATGAATCGCTGCTGCTGCTCGCGGTGACGCACAGTTCGTGGGCCAACGAGCATGCGGCGGGCAACGCGCACAATGAGCGTTTGGAGTTCCTCGGCGACGCCGTGCTGGAGATTGCCGTTTCCGCGCAGCTTTTCGCCCGGTTCCCCGATGCAAGGGAAGGCGAGCTGACGCGCCTGCGTTCCAGCCTCGTCAATGAGGCTACGCTGGCGGCCGTTGCGCGCAAGCTGCATCTTGACGGCTGCCTGCGCCTTGCCCGCGGCGAGGAGAATCAGGGAGGGCGCCAGCGCGATTCCCTGCTTTCGGACGCGATGGAGGCTGTTTTCGGCGGCGTATTTGTGGACGGCGGGATTGAGGAGGCGCGCGCGGTGGTGGAGCGGCTGTATGCCGATCTCTGGCCGAAGAGTGCTGCGAAGGTACGGCGCAAGGACTTCAAGACGAAGCTGCAGGAGGCCACGCAGCGCATCAGCAAAGGGCTTCCCGTATATACGCTTGAGGACAGTTGTGGGCCCGAACACGCCAAGATTTTTTCCGTCCGCGTGGATCTGCCCGACGGGAGGCAGTTCCGCGCCTCCGGCCCCGGCCTCAAGCGGGCCGAGCAGGAAGCCGCCCATGTCGCGCTGGTTGCGCTGGGTGAGGATGATGGAGAGGAAAAGTAGGAAAAAGAAGGAAGGAATAAGGGAGGGGGAAGGGAACCTTTCTGGAGAAAGGTTCCCTTCCCCTCCCTTAAACCCTCCCCCTTCCCTCACAAAGACTTTCGGCTTTATCGAATCCCTCCTGCCGATACTCCACAAGAAAATACAGGTATGATTGCGGTCACGACGTACCATATCGGTTACGT
>URTO01000242.1 GCA_900550745.1 uncultured Desulfovibrio sp.
TCTTATGCAATATTTTTGCCTCCTCTTCAGTCGGAAGATGCCATCCGTCTGCTTCCTCCTCCTGTATGATATTCCGCCCATCGATGGCAACGCGGCCCTTCCAGAAGGGTTCCCTCTCCCCTCCCCAGCCTTCAAAACCTCACATCCCCCTGCACCTTCCGCACCACGACGAACTCGTCGCGCTGACAGCCGGTCGGGCCATAATAGTTGAAGAAATAGGAAAGCTGCCCGTACCCGCCGATCATCTGGGTCGGCTTGACGAGAGGCCGGGTGAGGCTGTTGTGCGTGCCGCCGCGCGTGCCGGAAAGCGGCGAAAGCGGCACGTTGACGGTACGTTCCTGCGCATGATGGATGTACGTCTTGCCGTGCGGTATGCGATGGCTCACCACCGCGCGGCCCATGAACACGCCGTTCGCGTTGAAACACTCCAGCCAGTCGTTGTCGGCAATGCCTGCGGAGGCCGCATCGTCGTTGTTCAGCCAGATCTCCCCACCGCCGCGGGACAGTTCGCGCATGATATGGTTGTCCGAATAGGAGGAATGGATCGACCACTTGCTGTGCGGCGACAGGAAGTTGAGCACCAGATCCTTGTCCGTCCGCGGGATGCGCGGCCCGGAGATCTCGCCGATGGCCGCGAGGGACAAGGGCGGACGGTACACGGGCAGGGCTTCGCCGAGGCCGCGCATCCATTCATGATCCATATAGAAGTGCTGGCGCCCCGTGAGCGTGTGGAACGGCACCAGCCGCCGCACGTTCAGCTCGAAAGGCGCGTACGTGCGTCCGTGGACTTCAATGCCGCTCCAGTTCGGGCTGGTGAAGCCCTTTGTGGGCCGGGCCGTGATGCCCTCAAAGGTCAGATGCTGATCCTGCACCGGGCGGGAGAGGTCGTTGAGCTTGAAACCGGTCTGCTTCTCCAGCCCGGCCCACGAGCGCACCCCCACGTCGCCGTTGCTTTCCGGGGACAGGGCCAGCATGATTTCACAGGCGTCCTTGGCGTTGTCGATGCGGGGCATACCTTCGCTGACGCCCGGCTCGGAAACCACGCCGAGGCGCGCCTTGAGCTGTTCGTATTCCGGCGCGCACGACCACGATACGCCCTTCGCGCCCACGCCGCCGGGCTTGGCGACGTTGGGGCCGAGCGCGGAGTACATCTTGTAGATGTCGGGATAGGGCCGCTCCACAACCTTGAGGTTGAACATGCTCTTGCCGGGCACGGGTTCCGCGTCGCCCCTGCGCCAGTCGCGAACCTCACCGAAAGGCTGGCCTATCTCGCCGGGGGTGTCGTGCAGGAGCGCCGTCGCCACCATGTCCTTGCGGACGCCGAGATGCCTGCCCGCCAACTCAGAGAACTTCTGGGCGATGGCCTTGAACTGATCCCAGTTGGTCCGGGCCTCCCACGCGGGGTCGGCCGCCGGGTTGAAGGGATGGATGAACGGGTGCATGTCCGTCGAGGACAGGTCATGGTATTCGTACCAGTGCGCCGCCGGGAGCACGATGTCGGAATACACGCAGGTCGTGCTCATGCGGATTTCGGACGTCACCATAAGATCCAGCTTGCCGCCGCCCACGCCTTCCGGGGAATCCGGCTCAGGCGTGGCGCGGATGGTTTCGGGCTGCCGTGCCTCCCCGCCGAGGAAGGAACTTTCGGTTCCGAGCAGATATTTGAGAAAGTATTCATGCCCCTTGACGTTGGAGCCAAGCGGATTGGCGCGCCAAAAGACCATGATGCGGGGCACGTTGGCGGGATCGTCGGGCGCGTCCACGGACAGTTCGAGATCCCCGGACTTGAGACGTTCGAGGGCATGGGCCACGATCTCCTCGTTGGAAACCGCCCCGGCCTTGATCGCCTTTTCGCAGGTTTCGAGGGAGTTTTCCTTGAACTGCGGGTAGAACGGCAGCCAGCCGAGCCGGACGGCAAGGGCGTTGCAGTCCGCCGGGTGATCGGGGAGGCTTCCCTTATGGTCGGGCGGCGTGAGCTTGTCCATGCTGAGAAGCTCGTGACGCCACGAGTCGAGCGCGAAATAATAGAACGAGGTGCCGTTGTGCAGGCGCGGCGGGCCCATCCAGTCGCTGCCCACGGTCACGGCAGTCCAGCCCGCCAGCGGGCGCACCTTCTCCTGCCCCACGTAGTGCGCCCAGCCCCCTCCGGATACGCCCTGACAGCCGCAGAGCGTGGTCAGGGAAATCATGGCCCGGTAGGTCACGTCGTTGTTGTACCAGTGGTTGACGCCCGCGCCCATGATGATCATCGAGCGCCCGCCCGTGCGTTCGGCGTTGTCCGCGAATTCCCGCGCCACGCGGATCATATCCTCGGCGGGGACGCCGGTGATCGCCTCCTGCCACGCGGGGGTGGCGTAGGCACGGGCGTCTTCGTAACCGGACGCCACATCCCCGCCGTGCCCGCGATCGATGGCGAGGCTTGCCGCAAGGATGTCGAACACCGTGGTGGCGAGGCGCTCCTGCCGTTTGCCGTCCGCGCCGGTGACGCTCAGGCGGCGCACCGGGACGGCCCCCCTGCGCAGGGACGGCTGGCCTTCAAAAAAGACGGGGAACACGGCAAGGCGCCATTCCGTACCATCGTCGAGATCCGCATAACTGAGGGCCGGATCGAGCGCGGCGCGGTCGTAGCAGTCGCGCATCTCAAGGTTCCACGTCCCCTCCTCACCGTAACGGGACCCGATGGAGCCGTTGGGCACGGCCGGGCCCTTTCGGGTGCGGTCGTGGATCACGAATTTCCATTCCGGATTGTTGCCGCCGAGCCCCAGATCCGAAGCGCGCACGCAGCGGCCCGGCGCAAGCACGGTTTCGCCGTCCCGCTCCTCTTCGTCGAGGAACAGCAGGAACGGCAGATCCGTAAAGCGCTTGGCGTAATCCTCAAAATACGGCACGCGGCGGTCGAGATACCATTCTTTCAGGACGACATGATCCATTGCCATGGCAAGCGCGCCGTCCGTGCCCGCGCGCACGGGCAGCCAATGGTCTGCGAACTTGGTGAAGTCGGCGTAGTCCGGGGAAATCGCGGCGATTTTAGTGCCCCGATACCGGGCTTCGACATAAAAGTGGGCGTCCGGAGTGCGGGTCTGAGGCAGGTTGGAGCCCCACGAAATGATGTAGCCCGCGTTGTACCAGTCCGCGCTTTCCGGCACGTCGGTCTGTTCGCCCCAAATCTGCGGGGATGCCGGGGGAAGGTCGCAGTACCAGTCGTAAAAGCTGATCATGCTCGCGCCGAGCATGGACAGGAACCGCGCCCCGGATGCGAAGCTGGCCAAGGACATGGCGGGCAGCGGCGTAAAGCCGAAAATACGGTCCGGGCCATGTTTTTTGATGGTGAAAATGAGCGAGGCGGCGATGATCTCGGACGCCTCATCCCACGAGAAGCGGACAAAGCCACCCTTCCCCCGCGCCTGCTGATAAGCCCTGCGCTTGCCCGGATCGGACTGGATGGCCTCCCATGCGGCGACGGGATCGTTGTTGGCGGCCTGTTTCGCGGCTTTCCACATTTCGAGCAGTTTGCCGCGGATATAGGGATATTTTACGCGCAGCGGGCTGTAGACGTACCACGAGGCCGAGACGCCGCGGGGACAGCCGCGAGGCTCGTAGTCGGGGAAATCCGGGTGAGGCGTGGGGTAATCGGTCTTCTGGGCCTCCCATACGATGATCCCGTCCTTGACGAACACATCGAAAGAACAGGACCCCGTACAGTTGACCCCGTGGGTGGAACGCACCACCTTATCGTGCTGCCAGCGCCGCCGATAGTAGTCTTCCCACGAACGGCCGCCCTGCCGCTCTTCATAGGGATGGTGGGCGTTCTCGAAATTGTGGGCCAGTTCCTTGGCCCGCTGGCCGAAGTACCTGAGCGTTCGAGGGCTGAGGAAACGCATGGAGCCTCCTTGGACAATCGTGTCTTTTCAGAAGATTGTAGAAGGAGGGCCTTCACTTGCAATGAGTATCATACTGCGGCCAGCGCCATAGAACCATGCAGCGGCGGCTCCGTGGGGCTCAGTCCCCCGCCTTGAAATGAGCCTTGATGTTTATGCCAAGCTTATGGAGCCTAAAGATAGGCTCTGTATATGTGGTTGTTTCATCTCCACAGCACGGTGGAAATACCGACTTTTTCCCCTTGGCGGGATCCACGGTTAAGACATTTTTCCGGTTATCCCTTTGGAGCTTCAAGGAAAAAAGCATCAACCATTTTCTATGACACAGCCTAAAGATAAGGGCGGCG
>URTO01000243.1 GCA_900550745.1 uncultured Desulfovibrio sp.
CTTGGCAGCGGCGATCACGTCGTCGAGGGTCTTATAGGCGCCGTCCTTGTTCACGCCGAGCACATGCACGGGCAGGGCCACGGAACAGACGGGCGTCACCGCCCCGGCCTTAAAGCGCGTCTTCTGCATGAACGGGCGCATGGCGAAAATGGTCTGGTTGCCGATGAGCAAGGTGTAGCCGTCGGGCTTGCTTTGCAGCATCTTCATGGTGGCGACCATGCCCCCGGCCCCGGGCGTGGGCGTGACGATGATCTTGACGCCGAGCTCTTCTTCAAGGGCGGGCGCGAGCCCACGGGCCAGCATGTCGACATTTCCGCCCGCCGTGTAGGGGACAAGGAGCGTGATCGGCTTTTCGGGGTACCCGGCGAAGGCTCCGCAGGGCATGAGGGCCAGACACAGGATCAACAGTTGCCAGAAACGCTTCATATCGTATCTCCTTACCGATGCTGAAAGCTCTTAGGCCGTGTCATCAATTAGATATAATACATTGAAATTATTCAATCATTTTTCAAGCCGCAAAAGATTGTTTTTAATAGTTTCAAATAATTACATACGAAATGACGGTACGACCTAAGGCCATGCAACTTGTGGATTCCGCCCCGGCGGGAGGCGTCCGGGCGGGGTACGCGTACCCTTGTTTTCCGCATGCCCCCGCCGGGGCGAAACATCAGGTCGTCTTGTAAGCCCCAAGCTTGGACAGCGACGTACTTGCCGGGCTGATGACTTCCGGGTCGGCCATGACGTTGATCAGCGCGACCGTATCGGCGGCAAAGGCAGCATCAAGCGCGGGCCGCAGTTCTTCCGGCTTGGTGACGAGGAAGCCCTTGCCGCCCATGCCTTCGATCATGGTATGGTAGGGCGTTGCGCCGAGCCACGCCACGAAGTCGAAAGGCCGCCCGAAGCGGAGCTGTTGGCTGTGCCGGATCATGCCCCAGCTTGCGTCGTTGCACACGACGATGACGAAACGCATCCCGTAGCGGATCGCCGTGTTGATCTCCATGAAGTTAAAGCCGAGGGAGCCGTCTCCGGTGAGCAGGGCCAGCCTGCTTTCGGGATAGAGCAGGCGGGCGGTGACGGTGTTGCAGATACCGCCGCCGATGCATCCGAACAGCCCGTGATCCAACAAACGGTAGGGCTTGCGCACCGTCCGGCCCAACTGAACCCACGTGTGCGTGTCGCCGCCGTCCGCGATGATGATGTCGTCCTCACCGTTCAGGTAATTATCAAGCTCACGGACTAGCCGCTGAGGATGGATGGGGACGGCGTCGCTGGTGACGGCGGCCTTCCTTTCCTCCTCGTACCGCTCCTGTTCACCGCGCACAAAGGCAACCCACGGCTCATAGCGCCGGGGATCGAGGGGGGATTTCGCGGCCAGCTCGTTCAGCTCCCGCACAAAACCACCCGCGTCGCTCACCACGGGAACCTGCACCTGCCGGTTCCGGCCCAGCTCCTCACCTTCGATGTCCACCTGAATGAGCACGGCGTCCTTATTGATGAGCGCGCCGAAAAATTCCACAAGGCTGATACGGTGGCCGAGGACGAGCACGGCGTCCGCTTCGAGATAGGCCTGTGTCGCCGCCCCGTTACGGCTCGGATGGGCGAGCCCAAAGCACAACGGGTGCTCGTCGGAGACGATGCCGCGCCCCATATTGCAGGTATACAGCGGGATGCCCGCCGCTTCGATGAAGTGTTGCAGATCCGGCCCGGCCTTGGCGAATCCTGCGCCGCTTCCGGCAACGATGATGGGTTTACTGGCGCTGCGCAGGATTTCCAGCGTCTTTGCGGCGGCTTCGCGATCCACGGGCTGGGAGTGCACTTCCGTCTTGAAATACGGGGCTTCGCCGCCGGGGATCGCCGCGCCGAGCACGTCGCAGGGCAGCTCCAGAAACACCGGGCCGGGGCGTCCGGTATAGGCCGTCCGGTAGGCCATCTCCACATATTCGGCCACACGGGAGGCCTGCGTGCAGACGAACGCCTTCTTGACCATGGGCGTGACCGCGGCGATCTGCGGGGCATCCTGAAGATCCAGCTTGTCCCGGTGCTCGATGCCCGCGGCCCCGGCAATGACCAGCAGCGGCGTGTTGCAGAACAGCGCGTGCATGATCGGGGTCAGCGCGTTGGTGAATCCGGGCCCAGCCGTAAGCATGGCCACGCCGGGGCGTCCGGTCATACGACCGTAGGCGTCGGCCATGAACGTGGCCCCCTGCTCGTGCCGGGTACCGATGAGCTTGACCGGGCTCCCCTCAAGATGCATGTGGATGTGGTTCAGATGCCCTCCGGTCAGGGTGAAGACGTACTCCACGCCGAGATCGATGAGCGCCTTTGCCGCAGCTTCTCCGCCTGTCGAACATTTCATGTAGGGCTCCTGTTGCGCCGCCGCCCCACTCCAAGGGACGCAACGACAGACCACCGCTTGAAAGCGGCGTGCGCAGCAATCCGAAGAAAAGGCACAGCGGGTTGATGTGTCCCCTGCCGGGCACGGGGCTTGAGCCCCTCCCGAAGAGGGAAAAGGAAAAGGATATATGAATACGGGCGCTGGAGCGTCCCGATTACGGAGAGGGGTTACGGAAGAAAGAACCACCGAGGAAAACGGAAAAAAACGCCTCTGGAAAGAGCATCCGAAAGTTTGGCTAGAGCTCGGTGATCTGGCCCCCGGTCACGTTCAGCGCCTGCCCGGTCATGTACGCGGAAGCGTCTGAAACGAGGAACGCGGCGGCAAGGCCCACATCGCGGGGCGTGCCGATCCGTCCGAGCGGGACGGTGGCAATGGCCCGCCGCATGGTTTCCTCGGGCGCGCAGCCTTCGGCGGCGGCTTCGCGGGCGTACCGCTTCACGTTCATATCCGTAAGGATCTGACCGGGGCAGAGGGCGTTGGCCCGGATGCCTTCAGCCGCGTACTCGACGGCGAGGCACTTGGTAAACATGATGAGCCCGGCCTTGCTGATCGAATAGGCGCTGCATGTGGGCAGGGGGCGCTTTCCGGCCCGCGAGGCCACGTTGACCACTGTGCCCCCCCGCTCCATGAACGGCAGCAGTGCCTTCGTGAGCAGAAAGGGGCCCATGAGGTTGACGTCAAGCACAGACTTCCACAGCCCGGCGTCGTACTCCCCGATCCTGCTGGCCCCCCTGTTGATGCCCGCGTTATTGATAAGGGCGCGCAGGGACGGGGCAAAGGCCCGGATGTTTTCCACCGCCGCCCGGATGCTCTCCGCATCGGAAACATCAAGCGTGATCGGTTCGGCCCTGACGCCGTAATCCCGCCGCAGCGCCGCGCAGTTTTCCTCAAGCGGCCCGCCTTGCGCGGCCAGGTCGCCGAGGAGTACGTCCATGCCGTTGGCGGCAAGCTGTTCCGCAATCCCGAATCCAATCCCCGTCGCAAGCGCGGCCCCGGTGACGAACGCCGCTTTTCCCTTGAGTTCAGAATACATGGCAAACCCCGTGTTATGCGGAGGCGTTTTTCCCGTACCCCAGCCACTGCGAAATCTCTTCGGCGGTGCGCAGTAGAACACCGGCATACTCTTCAATATCGCAGGGAATCGTACTGGCTACGGCGGACAGGCTCAGGGCCGCTACGCATTCGCCGGTATAGTCGTAAATCGGTGCGCCGATCCCGGACACGCCGACAAGGTATTCGCCAACGGAACGGGCATACCCACGCTTGCGGGTACACTCCAGCTCCTCAAGGAAGGCTTCACGCGTTTTCAGGGAAAGATCCGTACGGGGAGTCAACGGGCGTCTGAGGAACAACTCCTCAATCTGCTGCTCCGAGTAGGTGGAGAGGATGGCCCGCTTCTACGATATAGACGAAATTGAAAATCATTCCCATTCTATCGGCTCACCGCTCCAGCGATCCCAATCTTTCCACCGCTCGGTGGTCGCACGGACGGCTTCTTCATAGTCCTCATTGGTGATATGAATCGTCCATCGCACGGCACGGGGGCGGTCCGGGAACTCTTCATACTCCCAACGGGCCGGGTCGCGCGGCGTTCCGACCATCTCTTCCGTCATAGGCTTTATAAAATTATAAAGCATCGCGGTATCTTTCTCCGGACCTAAAGTCCCGGCCTTATCGTTTCGGAGAAGATGATGATGGGTTTGCGATAATCTTTGAACAGCATGATGAGGATGGCAATCATCAGAATGA
>URTO01000244.1 GCA_900550745.1 uncultured Desulfovibrio sp.
TTTGGAAAGGGAGGGATGGGGTTTGGGGAAGGGAGGGAAAAGCTTTTCTTCAGAAAAGTTTTCCCTCCCTTCCCCAAGCTTTCCCAATCTTCCCCAACTATTCCCTTACTCGACGGCTCTCCCGATCCTGTTCAGACGGATGTTGCTGAGGCCGTCGGCGGACCAGTAGATGCGCCACGCCTTGCCGCGGATGTCATTACGGTCAAGGAAGCCCCAGAAGCGGGAATCGGCCGAATCGTCACGGTTGTCGCCGAGCGCGAAAAACTTGTCGGCGGGCACGGTGATCGGCCCCCAGTTGTCGCGGCCCGGAATCATGATAAGCGGCTGCGAATGCTGCGTGTAGGGTTCCTGCACCTCAACGCCGTTGCGGTACAATACCTTGTTCCGCATCTCCAGCGTGTCGCCGGGGACGCCCACAATGCGCTTGATGTAGTCGAGGCTCCGATCCTTGGGGTAACGGAACACGATGATGTCCCCCACCTTGGGCTCGACGCCGCGGATCAGGTAGTCGTCATTGAAAGGATTCCGCAGGCCGTAGAGGAACTTGTTGACCAGCAGGTGATCGCCGATCTGGAGCGTTTCCAGCATGGAGCCGGACGGAATCTTGAACGCCTGCACCACAAACGTGGTCAGCACCAGAGCCAGAGCTACCGCCCAGATGAGCGCCTCGGCGTATTCCCCTATCACGGTCTTGCGAAACCTCTGGATGAGAGAAAGTTGTTCATTCATAAAGGAGGGAGTCCATTAAGAAAAGTGCCCTTCAATCCCTGTGGGAACGGCGGATGCCTTTCCCGGACTCAAGACACGGGCGTTTGAGGGGAGGGTACGGGGAGGGGCCGCTTCAAAGGGCCCTTCCCCATAGGCTTTTTTTACAGAATTCAACAGTATTTTGCTTCGATCTCAGCCCCGGCGGCGGCGACGTCGGACTTGAACCGCTCGCGGGAAGCACGGATCTGCTGGGCAAGATCGGGATCATGGAGCGCAAGGATCTGGGCGGCCAGCCAAGCGGCGTTCCGGGCCCCGGCCTTATCAAGGGCGACGGTGGCGACGGGGAATCCGGGAGGCATCTGCACGGTGGCCAGCAGCGCGTCCATGCCGCCGAGCGGGGACGCGGCGACGGGAATGCCGATAACGGGTTTCATGGTACGGGCGGCAACCGCGCCGGCAAGATGGGCGGCCATGCCGGCGGCGCAGATGAACACCTCACAGCCCGCGGCTTCCAGCGAATCCACGAGTTCGGCGGTACGTTCGGGGGTACGGTGGGCGGAAGTCACCGTGAAGCGGAACGGAATGCCGAGCTTTTTCAGGATGTCGGCGCAGGGGGCGACGGTGGCTTCATCGGACGCGGAGCCAATAAAGACGGCGACCTTGGCTTTTTCCATATTACAGTCTCCTCAAGCCCTTGGCACCGATGTCGGAACGGTGCTGGCTCTTTTCCATGTCGATCTTGGCGACGGCTTCATAAGCGCGCTTCTGGGCTTCGGCAAGCCCCTTCCCAAACGCGGTCACGCACAGCACGCGGCCGCCGCTGGACAGGGTGCGGAAACCTTCGCGCTTCGTGCCCGCCTGAAACACCTTGGCGTCCGGCAGGGCGTCCACGGCGTCGATGCCCTTGATTTCCATCCCTTTCGGGTAACTGCCGGGATAGCCTTCGGCGGCGATGACCACGCCGAGCGCTGCTTCCGGCCGGATGGACAGCTTGGCCTCATCAAGCCGACCGTCGATGCAGGCATCCATGATCTCCAGCAGATCGCTTTCAAGGCGCATCAGCAGGGGCTCACATTCCGGGTCTCCGAAACGGACGTTGTATTCCAAAACTTTCGGGCCGTCTTTGGTCATCATCAGGCCGGCATAGAGGATGCCGGTGAAGGGATGCCCCTGCCGGGCCATTTCGGCGAGGATCGGGCGGATGGTGATGTCGGCCATCTTTTCCAGCTCCGCATCGGGAACGATCGGGGCCGGGCTGTAAGCGCCCATGCCGCCGGTATTGGGGCCGGCGTCGCCGTCGAATACGGCCTTGTGATCCTGCGCGGAAGGCAGCGGGAGGGCCGTTTTCCCGTCGCAGAACGCCAACAGCGAAACTTCCTCGCCCACCAGGAATTCTTCGATGACCACACGGCTTCCGGCCGCGCCGAACATGCCGCCCATGATCTGGCCGAGCGCTTCGAGCGCCTCTTCCTTGCTCTGGGCCACGACGACGCCCTTGCCCGCCGCGAGGCCGTCCGCCTTGATGACGATGGGCGCGCCCTTTTCTTCCACAAAGGCTTGGGCGGCTTCCAGTTCGGTAAACACGCCGCAGGCGGCGGTGGGGACGCCCGCTTTCTGCATGATGTCCTTGGCGAAAGCCTTGCTGCCCTCAAGCTGCGCGCACCACCGGCTCGGGCCGAAGCAGCGGATGCCAGCCTGAGTCATGGCGTCCACGACGCCGAGGGTAAGGGGAAGCTCCGGCCCGGGAATCACGAAATCAACAGCGTTTTCCTTGGCAAAAGACACTAGCCCGGCGATGTCGCTGTCCTTCAGGGGGATGTTTTCACCTTCCTGCGCCGTTCCGCCGTTGCCGGGAGCACAGTAGATTTTCTCGGCTTTTCCGCTTTGGGCGACCTTCCACGACAAGGCGTGTTCGCGTCCGCCGGAGCCGATGATGAGTACGCGCATGTACTTTCCCTCCAAAATATTTTCTGCTAAATAGCAAACTTTCGTTTGTTTGAATCGATCGACACTAGCCGTTTACCGTCGAAAAGACAACCGGCAACCCCGTTGCCGCCGCCCTGCCGGAGAGACGCCATGTCACCTGCCAAGCCCCGCTTCCTTCCCCATCTTCCCGCCGATTTCCTTGCCGAACACCAGCTCGCGGGCATCCGATGGTCGGTGCGGCAGGCTATGAAGAGCCCCCAGTACCGCGCCAAGCTCGCCGCCGCAGGCATTTCCTGCGGCGAGGACATCAAGACCCTTGATGATGTCCGCCGCCTGCCCTTTTCGGACGTGACCGACCTGCGCGACGGCTACCCCCTGCCCCTGCTTTGCGTGGAGCCCTCCGAAGTCGTGCGCGTACACGCCTCGTCCGGTACGACCGGCAAGCGCAAAATCCTCGCCTACACCCAGAAGGACGTGGACACGTTCGCGCTCCAGATGGCCCGCTGCTACGAGCTTGCCGGGCTGACCACGGAAGACCGCATGCAGATTGCCGTTGGGTATGGCCTGTGGACAGCCGGGGCGGGCTTCCAGCTCGGCAGCGAGCGTTTCGGCGCGCTCACCATCCCCGTGGGCCCCGGCAACATCGACATGCAGCTCCAGCTTCTTGTGGACATGCAGACCACCTGCATCGGCTGCACCTCCTCAATGGCCCTGCTCCTTGCCGAGGAAGTGGAGCGCCACAATCTGCGCGACAAAATCGCGCTCAGGAAGATTATTTTCGGTTCCGAGCCGCACAGCCTCAAAATGCGCCAGAGCTTCACCGAAAAGCTCGGCCTTGAGGCCAGTTACGACATTGCGGGCATGACCGAGATGTACGGCCCCGGAACGGGCCTGAACTGCGAGGTTGGGGAGGGCATCCACTACTGGGCGGATCTTTTCTATATCGAGATCATCGATCCCTACACGCTCCAGCCCGTTCCCGAAGGCGAAGTCGGCGAAATGGTCGTGACTTCTCTGTCCAAGGAAGCCGTGCCGCTCATCCGTTACCGTACCCATGACCTCAGCCGCCTCATCCCCGAACCCTGCCCCTGCGGGCGCGCCATCCCGCGCCACGGGCACATCAGGGGGCGTTCGGACGACATGATCATTTTCCGTGGGGTGAACATTTATCCCGGCCAGATTGCCGACGTGCTGAACCTCTATCCCGATGTGGGCGGCGAGTATCACATTGAGCTTACCCGTTCGGAAGGGCTCGACTACATGCGCCTGCGCGTGGAGCGTCAGTCCGGCGCCGGTTCCGGCAACGACGCGGGGCTTGCCCGCGCCATCGGCGAAGAGATGCACAAGCGCATCATGGCCCGCATCAACGTCGAGATCGTCGATCCCGGCGCGCTGCCGCGTACCTTCTCCAAGGCCAAGCGCATCACCGATTTGAGGCTGAGTGATTGAGAGTGAGGGGTTGGATTTGAGATTGGGGAAGGGGGAGGGAACTTTCTGGAGAAAGTTC
>URTO01000245.1 GCA_900550745.1 uncultured Desulfovibrio sp.
ATTTTAAATAGTTACATACAAAAACAACGACACAACCTAGGCTGCTCCAGCGGATACGGAAGCGCCCCCTAAGCCAACCCTCCGCACGATGCCGGGAACAAGGCCAGCCCGGAAAACGGATGCAAAAACAGGCCCGCGCCAAGCACTGCCCGGCATGGCCCCGCAATGTGCCGACGCAGCCGGACGGGGCGGCTCTGCGTTGCGCCCTCATCGGAAAAATATGGCTGTGTCATAGAAAATGGCTGATGCTTTTTTCTTTGAAGTTCCAAAGGGATAACCAACAAAATGTTTTAGCTGTGGATTCCGCCAATGGGAAAGTCGGATAAAAAAGCTGTATTTTCAGCATGCTGTGGAGATGAAACAACCACATACCATGACAGGGCCAAAAATATTTTATAACATACCAATATGGATACCATTGTTAGAGCCATCAGCTTGGCTGGCGGCTTTCCTTTGTCCCCCAAAGGGTACTGATACGAGGCAACGCACGCCCATAAGGAAAAGGGTCCTCCTCCCAAAGGCCATCAGCGGCGCCGGGCTGCAAAACGGCAAAAAGGCAACTGCTTGCCTTTGTTCAGCTATCCGCGTAGATTATCACCTTTCGCGCCAGCCGGCCCGGTTGGGGTGCGCCCCTCGGCTTCAACGCAGTCCAGACAAAAGGGAAGCATATGAACCTCACACAGAAAATCATCGGCAGTCACCTTGTTTCCGGCACCATGACGCCCGGAAGCGAAATCGGTCTGCGCATCGACCAGACCCTGACCCAAGACGCCACCGGGACTATGGCATGGCTCCAGTTCGAGGCTCTGGGCATCCCACGGGTCAAGACCGACATTTCCCTGAGCTACGTGGATCACAACACGCTCCAGATGAACTTCCGCAACCCCGACGACCACCGTTTCCTGCGCACCGTGGCGGCCAAATTCGGCGGCGTGTACTCCGGGCCCGGCACCGGCATCTGCCACCAGCTCCACCTTGAAAACTTCGCCAAGCCCGGCGCGACCCTCGTGGGTTCCGACAGCCACACCCCCACCGCGGGCGGCATCTGTTCGCTCGCTATGGGCGCGGGCGGGCTTTCCGTCGCGCTGGCGATGGCGGGCGAGCCTTATTATATCCCCATGCCCAAGGTCGTGCGCGTCTTCCTGACCGGGGCGCTCACCGGCTGGGCCTCGGCCAAGGACGTCATCCTCGAACTGCTCCGCCGCCGCACCGTCAAGGGCGGCGTGGGCCGCGTGTTCGAATACGCCGGGCCCGGCGTCGCCACCCTCTCCGTGCCGGAACGCGCCACCATCGCCAACATGGGCGCGGAACTCGGCGCCACGGGCACCCTCTTCCCCTCCGACGGCGTGACCCGCGCCTTCCTCAAGGCCATGGGCCGCGAAGCCGACTGGCGGGAACTCGGCCCCGACGCCGACGCCGCGTATGACGAAGAGGAAGCCATCGATCTTTCCACGCTGGTTCCGCTGGCCGCGCAGCCGCACATGCCCGACCGCGTGGTGCCCGTAGCCGAACTCGACGGACTGCCCGTCGAGCAGGTCTGTATCGGTTCCTGTACGAACTCCTCCTACGCCGACCTCAAGCTGGTCGCCCAGATCCTCGGCGGGCACCGCATCAATCCCGGCACCGACGCCATGATCTCCCCCGGCTCCAAGCAGGTGCTCACCATGCTGGCGCAGGAAGGGCTCCTTGAGCCGCTCATCAGCTCCGGCGCGCGCCTGCTCGAATGCTCCTGCGGCCCGTGCATCGGCTCCGGCGGCGCGCCCGTCACCGCGGGCGTGAGCGCCCGTACCTTCAACCGCAACTTCGAGGGGCGCAGCGGCACCAAGGACGCCAAGGTCTATCTGGTCAGCCCCCTGACCGCCGCCCAAGCCGCCCTGAACGGCAAGTTCACCGACCCCGCCACATGGGGAACCCCGCCCGCCAAGCCGGAACTGCCCGCCGATCCGCCGTCCATCCGGCACCTGTTCGTGTTCCCGCCGGAAAACGGCGAGGGCGTCGAAGTCCTGCGCGGCCCGAACATCGTGGCGCTGGAGAAATTCCCCCGCCTCGACGCATCCGGCGACGTGCTCGAAGCCAACGTCGTGATCCGCCTCGGCGACAACATCACCACCGACCACATCATGCCCGCGGGCGCGGAAATCCTCGCCCTGCGCTCCAACATCCCGGCCATTTCCGAACACGTGTTCGTGCGCGTGGACCCCGACTTCGTGAAGCGCGCCCGCGCCGTCTCCGAAGCGGGCGGCAACGGCGTCATCGTGGCGGGTGAGAACTACGGGCAGGGCTCCAGCCGCGAACACGCGGCGCTGGCCCCGCGCCATCTCGGCATCAGGGCCGTCATCGCCCTGTCGATGGCCCGCATCCACCGCGCCAATCTGGTGAATTTCGGCATCCTGCCTCTGGTCTTCGTGAACAGGGAAGATTATGCTAAGGTCGCCCAAGGTGCGGATATCCGCATCCCGCTCGCGGAAATCACGCCCGGCGGCGTGACGAATATTGAGATTGCGGGCGTGGGCGTTCTTCCTGTAAGGAATGATCTCTCGGCGGCCGAACTGGACATCATCCGGTCCGGCGGCCTGCTGAACGCCGTAAAAGAAAAAATGTAAGCCGGAGCCCGGCGGGACGTGCGGGACGCCGTACGGCCCGCCGGGGCCCGTAACCTTTGAACTGGAGCTGTCATGCTGGATCTCATTCGAGCCAACGCCCAATCGTGGGGCGTCAAAATCGCCTTTGGCATCATCATTCTGGTCTTCGTCTTCTGGGGCGTCGGCGGCCTGACGGGCGGCCCTTCCACGGTCATCCTCACCGTGAACGGGGAACCCATCACCATTCAGGAGTTCCAGCGGAAATACGAACAGCTTGAGCAGCAGGTGCGCGCCCAGTACCCCGATCTTGACGCGGCGGGCCTCAAGGCGATGCAGCTCAAGCAGCAGCTTATCCAGAACCTCATCCTTGAAAACCTCATTACGCAGGAAGCCGAGCGCGTCGGCATCGTCGTGACGCCCGTGGAACTGCGCAAGCTCATCGAGAGCTTCCCCGCCTTCCACAACGAAGAAGGCAAGTTCGATCCCGACGCCTACGTCCGCATGATCAAGGCCCAGCGCAACACCCCCGGCAACTTTGAGGCCGAACTCCGCAACAACATGCTGATGAACAAGCTCCGCGCCGACGTCACCGCCGGGGCCTTCGTCCCTGAAGCCGAAGTGCGCGATCTCTTCCGCTATGAAGGCGAACGCCGCATTCTGGAGTACGTTTTCTATCCGCTGGAAGACTATACCTCCAAGGTCGCCATCGACGACGCGCAGATCAAGGACTACTACGAAGCCAATCAGACGGCTTTCACCGTGCCCCCGCAGGCCGACGTGGAATACCTCCTCATCGGCGCGGAAGCGCTCGCCGCCGCCCAGAACGTCAGCGACGCCGCCGTATCCGAGTACTATGAAAAGAACGCCGCCCAGTTCGCCACCCCCGAAATGGTGCGCGCCCGCCACATCCTCATCCTGAGCGACGCCAAGGCTTCCGCCGAGGATCAGGCCAAGGCGAAGGCCAAGATTGAAGAAATCGCCCAGCGCATCAAGGCCGGCGAAGATTTCGGCACCGTAGCCAAGGAAGTTTCCGAAGATCCGGGCAGCGCCCCGCAGGGCGGCGAACTCGGCTGGTTTGCGCATGGGCAGATGGTCCCCGAATTCGACAAGGCTTCTTTCGCCCTCAACCCCGGCGAGCTTTCCGAACCCGTCAAGACGCAGTTCGGCTGGCACCTCATCCAGCTTGAAGAAAAGAAGGCCGCCGGTCAGAAGCCGTTGGATGAAGTGAAGGAGCAGATCCGCACCCGACTGGCGCAGGATGAAGCCTCCGGCAAGGTACAGGAAGCGCTGGAACAGGTTCAGCTCGCGGTCATCGGCGGCAAGTCGCTGAAGGAAGCCGGGGAACCGCTCAAGCTGGCCCCGCAGGAAACCGGCCTCGTCAATACGACCGAACTGGCCGAAAAGATGGGCATCAAGCCTGAAAACCTGTCGGCGCTGCTGGCCGCCAAGCCCGGCACCGTGCTGGATACGCCTTTCGTGACCAAGACCGGCGCCCGTCTGGTACACGTCTCTACGGATTACGTCTTCTCCGGCCGCGAGAACGGCGGCATCCCGCA
>URTO01000246.1 GCA_900550745.1 uncultured Desulfovibrio sp.
TGTTTCTTCTCCACAGCACGGTGAACATACAGCCTTTTTATCCGGTTTTCCCCCTTGGCGGACTTCATGGCTGAGACATTTTATTGGTTATTCCCTTGGAACTTCAAAGAAAAAGCATCAACCATTTTCTATGGCACAGCCTATAAAAACAGCCATATACAGGCAGGGCCAATCTGAATACCCGTCAGCCAAAAGCCGCCGGAACGGAAGGGATAGCCGGTATGAAACAAGGAAACCACCATCTGGAAGGCGCTGTCCCCAAATGCCTTCGGCCTCCACATCTCTCACAAGAACCACTGGACGGCTGGAAAAAAAACGTATAGAGTGCGCACCTCATATGGAACAACAGCACGGTCTTCTTGTGGTCGACAAGCCACGCGGGCTCTCGTCCGCCCAGTGTACCAACCGATTCAAACGGTTGGGGCAGAAAAAGATAGGACACGCAGGCACCTTGGACCCGATGGCTCAGGGCGTTTTGTTGGTGCTCCTTGGGCATGCGACCAAAATTTCCGGGTATCTCATGGCGGGGGGCGTCAAAGCCTATCAGGGGACTGTCCGGCTTGGGCAGACTACAGATACGTGGGACGCCGAAGGCCGGATTACCGCCGAAGCGCCGTGGGATCATGTGACAGCCGAAGCCGTAGCCGACGTTATCGCCGGCTGGGTGGGCACGAGCGAACAGCCAGTACCGCCCTATTCGGCGGCCAAGCATCAAGGCCAGCCCCTCTACAAGCTGTCACGGGAGGGGAAAGAAACCCCGCTCAAAATCAAGACCATCGAAATTTCGCGTGCGGAAGTCCTCAGGGTTGAGCTTCCGTACGTCACTTTCCGAGTCATTTGCAGTTCCGGCACTTACATACGATCCCTCGCCCACAGCTTGGGGACGCGTTTGGGGTGCGGAGCCGTGCTCACGGAACTGATTCGGGAGTATAGCCACCCCTTTGGCCTCGACAGGGCGTGTCCGTTGGACACGCTGCTCGCCGAGCCCGAAACGCTGCCTGAACGGGTCATCCCCGTGACCGCCGCCCTCCCCCACTGGCCTACGATCACCGTGACCGGGCAGGAAGAGGCGGACACGAAAAACGGCAGGATCCTTGTGTGGACGGAGGCGCGCCGCGCGCGTTCCAGAGCACAGGACGGGACGGACATCCCGTGCGTCCCCGGCGCCAATGCCGTCCTGCTCTCGCCCGACGGGCAGCCGCTCGCGCTTGCCGAAGCCGCCCCAGGCGGCCCGGCCTGGAGAGTGCTCAGGGGACTTTGGAACTAACGCAACCCATTCGGAGGATATCGCTGTGGTTATGGACGCCGCCCAGAAAAAGGCTGTTATCGAAGCTCACGCCAAGCATGAAGGCGACACCGGCTCCCCGGAAGTTCAGGTAGCCCTGCTTACCGCCCGCATTGAAGGCCTCACCGGGCACTTCAAGGAACACAAGAAGGACTTCCACTCCCGCCGTGGCCTGCTCAAGCTCGTCGGCCAGCGCCGCAACCTGCTGAACTACCTCAAGAGCAAGGATATTCAGCGTTACCGCGCTCTCATCGAAAAGCTGGGACTGCGCAAGTAAGTGCGTTTTCAGGGGGGAGCCTTGGGCTCCCCCTTTCCACATCATCAACCTCAACCCGTCATGAGAAGGAGTTTCCGCGAACAGGATCGACGTTTGGATCGATATTGTTCCCGGAGTCTCCTTCCCGAAGAGAAAAGGATTCACCATGAGTTTTAGAAAAGCCCCCACCCGGGTTTCCGCCACCATCGGCGGCAAGGAAATCATCCTTGAGACCGGCCGCGTCGCTACGCAGGCCCACGGCTCCGTTACCATCCAGTGCGGCGGCACCGTCGTGCTCGTTACCGTTTGTTCACAGCCCCTCGACTTCGACCGCGGCTTCTTCCCGCTGACCGTGGAATATTCCGAGCGCATGTATGCCGCGGGCCGTATCCCCGGCAGCTTCTTCCGCCGCGAAATCGGCCGTCCGTCCGAGCGCGAGACCCTCGTTTCCCGCCTCATCGACCGCCCGATCCGCCCGCTGTTCCCCAAGGGGCTGCCCGAAGACGTGCAGGTGCTCGCCAGCGTCATTTCCTCCGACCAGGAAAACGAATCCGACGTGCTCTCCATCACGGCCGCTTCCGCCGCCGTCATGCTCTCGCCCCTGCCCTTTGCCGAAGCCGTTGCCGGCGGGCGCATCGGACGCATCAACGGCCAGTTCGTCCTGAACCCCACCGTCAAGGAAATGGCCGAAAGCGACCTGAACATCGTGTTCGCCGCTTCCGCCGACGCGCTGGTCATGGTTGAAGGCGAAGCCACCTTCGTTCCCGAAGACGTGATCATTGATGCCCTCGAATGGGGCCGCAAGGAAATCCAGCCCCTCGTCGAAGCGCAGGTCAAGCTGCGTGAGCTCGCGGGCAAGGCGAAGATGGCCTTCACCCCGCAGGAAGACGACGCGGCCCTGCTCGCCCGCATCGAAGAGCTTGCCGCCGAAGCCGGCCTTGAAGCCGCTATGCGCGTGCCCGAAAAGCTGGCCCGCAAGGATGCCCGCAAGCTCGTGAAGGAAAAGATCGTCGAAGCCCTCAAAGCCGATCCGACTTATGGCGAAGACGAAAAAGCCCTTTCCTCCGTCGGCGACATCATCGGGCACATCGAAAAGAAGGTCGTGCGCAAGCGCATCCTTGAGGAAGGCACCCGCATCGACGGCCGCGACACCAAGACCGTGCGCCCCATTGAAATTCAGCCCGGCATCCTGCCCCGCGCCCACGGCTCCGCGCTGTTCACGCGCGGCGAAACGCAGTCCATGTGCGTGACCACGCTCGGCAGCTCCACGGACAACCAGCGCATGGACTCGCTCACCGGCGACGTGACCAAGACCTTCATGCTGCACTACAATTTCCCGCCCTTCTCCGTGGGCGAAGTGAAGCCCGTCCGCGTGTCCCGCCGCGAAATCGGCCACGGCGCGCTGGCCGAAAAAGCCCTCAAGCCCATCATCCCCGCGGGTGACGGCTTCCCCTTCACCGTCCGTGTGGTGGCCGAAACGCTGGAATCCAACGGCTCCTCTTCAATGGCCGCGGTATGCGGCGGCTGCCTGTCCCTCATGGACGCGGGCGTGCCGATCTCCGCTCCGGTCGCCGGCGTAGCTATGGGCCTCATCAAGGAAGGCGACAACTTCATCGTGCTGACCGACATCCTCGGTGATGAAGACGCCCTCGGCGACATGGACTTCAAGATCGCCGGCACCGCCGAAGGCGTGACCGCCGTGCAGATGGACATCAAGATCACCGGCCTGACCACCGAAATCATGCGCAAGGCCATGCGCCAGGCGCATGAAGCCCGCCTTCATATCCTCGGCGAAATGAAGAAGGCCATCGACGGCCCCCGCGCCGAACTCTCCAAGTATGCCCCGCAGCATGCCGAAGTTTTCGTGAACCCCGAAGTCATCCGCATGATCATCGGCCCCGGCGGAAAGAACATCAAAGCGATCACCGCCGCCACCGGCGCTTCCGTGGACATCGAGGACAGCGGCCGCATCTCCATCTTCGCCCCCACCGCCGAATCCATGGAGCAGGCCAAGGAACTGGTGCAGTACTACGACCAGCGCCCCGACCTCGGCAAGAACTACATGGGCAAGGTTCGCAAGGTGCTGGAAATCGGCGCCATTGTGGAAATCATGCCCAATGTCGAAGCCCTCGTGCACATCTCGCAGCTTGATACCAGCCGCGTGGCGCAGGCTTCCGACGTGGCCCACCTCGGCGAAGACATGCTGGTGAAGGTCATCGAAATCAACGGCGACCGCATCCGTGCCAGCCGCAAGGCCGTCCTCCTCGAAGAACAGGGCATCGAATGGAAGCCCGAAGACACCGCCCGCCCCGCCCGCGCCCCGCGCGGCGAAGGCGACCACCGCGGAGACCGTGGGGATCGCGGTGAACGCCGCGAACGCCGTCCCCGCCGTGACTAACGCAGCAAACTGAGGCCCGGCCTCGGTACCCACCGGGAAGCCCCTTCCCGGCCCCTGAAAAGGGGGAGGAAGCATATGCTTCTTCCCCCTTTTCGCTTTGGTTCCGTCGTGGCGTTCGGTTCTTCCTTCAAGATAGCCAACACCACCTTTTGCGAAGGCGCGGCAGCAAAACCGAGCATTGTTAATGCAGACA
>URTO01000247.1 GCA_900550745.1 uncultured Desulfovibrio sp.
CAAAACTTTATAAGAGAAGAAAAGAATAGAGAAGAGAAGAAAAAGAAAGATGATGTTAACATCATACAAAGAAACCGCCAACGGCCAGCCGTTTCCCTGAAAAATCTCCCTGCTTTTAGACTGCCATATAAAAATGCAGGGAATGCCTCAAGCGTTTGAAGCATTCCCTGCATTCGCAAAGAGGTGGATACCCTCATCGCAGCAGCGGCATGCTTCCGGTCAGTTTGTTGACCAGCTTCTTAGGGCCGCAAAGGCCGATGCCGAAATACCGCCATTCGCTTTCGTCCGCCCGCGCCGCCTTGCCGATGTATTCGCCGTAATTTTTGCAGCACTGGGCCACATCGGAAAAATCCGCAACAATCACATCCTGATAGCCGTCTCCATACAGTGTTTCCCTGATGGAGCGGATCTGTTCCGCATCCCCCCGCAAAATCGGTACCGGAAACGTAATAATGCCCAGATGGGCCTTTCCAGATCCATCGAACACGTCCGCGCCGACCGCTTCGGGCATATGCTTGCCCAGCGTGATGCCCAAGATGGCGGCGGTGTTGGCGAGAAGGCCCAAAGGCAGGTTTTCATCCAGAATCATTACGCATTTTGAAGTCGCACTTTCCACGTCACTCTCCTTTTCAGGAAGGCTGTGCCATAAAAAACGGTTGATGCTTTATCTCTTGAAATTCCAAAGAAATAACCAATAAAATCCCCCAGCCATGGAGCCCGCCAGCGGAGAATTGGAGAAAAAGCATATGTTTTTCAGCATATTGCCAAGATAAAACAAGCATGTGTATGACAGAGCCTTCAGAAAAAGCCTAGCACGGGGCCAGAGCAAACGCTTGCACGATATTGCCCACCATTTCCACCGTTCCATATCGAACACGGCCTTGCCCCGGAAACCATCTTTCCACATTTTCATCACAAAAAAACGCCGGGCTCCCGAAAGGGAAACCGGCGTTCGGAGGCGCATACCCCCCCATCAAAAACCGTGGAGCCTTTTATTGTATTTTTACCATTTCGTAATGGTTACCGGCAATTCACGGATAGCCTCGCGCAGCGCATCGGGTGAAGCGACGGCGGCCCCGACCTGTGCGACGACGAGCCCGGCGGCGTAGTTCGCCAACACGCAGGAAGCCAGAAGGGGCAGCCCGGCGGCAAGCCCCAGCCCAAGGGTGGCGATGACCGTATCGCCCGCGCCGGTCACGTCAAAAACGTCCTGCGCCATTGTGGGGACATGCCAAACCTCGGAGGGGCCGGAGAACAGCGCCATACCGTCCGAACCAAGGGTTGTGAGCAGGTGTGGGCACCCGACCTTTTCCAGGATGGCGCGCCCGGCGGCAAGGATTTCCTCACGGTTCCGCACGGGCATCCCGGCGCACTCGCCCGTTTCCTTCGTATTCGGCGTGAGCAGGAACGAGCCGCCGTACAAGCCGACATTGCCCGGCTTGGGATCGATCAAGACCTTCACCTGATGCGGGCCGGCGGCGAGCAGCCCACGCAAGCGGGACATGAACGACAGGGAGACGATGCCCTTGCTGTAATCGGACAGGATGACCACATCGTGCGCCGGAAGCTGTTCCGCAATGACGGAAAGCAGGGCTTCCTGATCGTCGGAGGAAAGCGGGCTGGCATCCTCGCTGTCCAAGCGCAGCATTTGCTGGCGCCGGGCCATGACGCGGGTTTTCACCGTGGTCGGGCGCTGCGGCAGGGCCACGAACGAGCCGCAAATGCCTTCATCACGGGCGAGTCCCCGGATGCGATCGGCGGAGGCATCCTTGCCCACCACGCCCACGAGCGTCGCTACGCCGCCAAGCGCCACGATATTGCGGGCCACATTGCCCGCGCCGCCGAGCAGGTAGCGCTCCTTTTCGATCCGGACGACGGGGACGGGCGCTTCCGGGGAAATGCGATCCGCGTCGCCTATAAGATAGGCATCCAGCATAATGTCGCCGACGACCAGCACGCGCCTGCCTGCCAGCCCGCCCACGACATCGGGCGTCAAGAGAACCGGAGACACGTCAGACATGGAAATCCTTTGGTTGAAGATCATTCCGGTTTGGCTTCGGAAAGCTCCACCGAGAGCCCCAGACGGCTCAGGAGTTCCGCAAGCTGTTCTTCGGATTCGTAGGGAAGCGTGATCCGCCCCGCATGGCCGGTCCCGGAAATGGACGCATTGGGCGCGACGTTCTCCCGAAGCTGCCGGATGGCCAGCTTGATGCACGCGGGCTTGGACGCACGGACACTGCGGGCCGCAGGAGCGGGGGCCCCCATCAGCGAAGACGGCAACAGGCCGTTCCGTTTCCAGTGGATGACGGCTTCTTCGGCGTCACGCACGGAAAGGCGGCGCGCCATGACCGCATTAAACAGGATGTCCTGCAAAGCGCGTTCAGGAAGCGCCAGCACCGCACGGGCATGGCCGGGCGTAAACACGCCGTCCTTGAGCGCGTCCTGCATAGGCCGGGGGAGCTGGAGCAGGCGCAGGGAGTTGGCGACGGCGGAACGGCTTTTGCCAAGCCGCTGGGCCAGTTCTTCCTGGCTGTACGGCAAACGCTCGCGCAGGGACTGGATGGCTTGTGCCTCTTCAAGCGGGTTCAGATCCTCGCGCTGGAGGTTTTCGATAAGCGCGGCGGTCAGGGCGTCCTCATCTGACAGTTCCCGCAGATAAACGGGCACCTCGGTAAGCCCGGCGCGCTGCGCGGCCCGCCAGCGGCGCTCGCCCGCCACGATCTCGTAGATGGTCGCCGTTTCCGTACGGCGCGGGCGCACCAGCAGCGGCTGGATGATGCCTTGGCTCCGAATGGAAGCCGCCAGCTCTTCAAGCGCGGCCTCGTCAAAATGCTTGCGGGGCTGCCCCTTGCAAGGGGTCAGGGCCGCGATGGGCAGAGTCGTCGTATGCTTGGGCGTCGAAGGCGCGGGCATCCCCGCATTGTCCGCCTTGCCCGAAGACGGGCGCTCCGCAGGCGTTACGTTGCGGAACAGCGCATCCAGACCGCGCCCCAAACCACGTTCATTCGCAGACATGGGAAAACCTCACAGTCGTTCAAGGCAGGGACGCCCTGCCGATGTTTTCACGTGAAACATTACTCCGACTTCGCGGTACGCGAGCCGGGCTTGCGCATGACGATTTCTTTGGCAAGGTTCAGATAGGCCTCGGACCCCTTGGACTTGATGTCGTAATGGAGGATGGACTTGCCGAAGCTGGGGGCCTCGGAAAGCCGCACGGTGCGGGGGATGACCGTCTTGAAGATCTGATCCGGGAAGCAACGGTTCACCTCCTCCTGCACTTGCCGCGTCAGACGGTTCCGCCCGTCGAACATGGTCAGCACCACGCCGAGAAGCCCCAACTGAGGGTTGAGGCGCTTCTTGAACTGTTCATAGGTTTGCAGCAGCTTGACGATGCCTTCCAAGGCAAAGAACTCGCATTGAAGCGGCACAAGGATCTCCTTGGCGGCGCACAGGGCATTGAGCGTAAGCAGGCCGAGCGACGGGGGGCAATCCAATATAATGAAATCAAAACGCTTTTCCAGCGGCTCCAGCAACTCGGAAAGATAGAATTCCCGCCCCATCTTATCCACAAGCTCCAATTCCGCCGCCGCCAGATCCGTACCGGAAGGCAAGAGGAACAGATACGGCGAAACCGTGGACAAAATGGCCTCGTTGACCTTTTCAGGCTGGAAGAACGATGTGTACAGATTGGCCGGCAGCGCATCCTGACCGAAGCCGAGCCCGCTGGTGGTGTTCGCCTGCGGATCGCAGTCCACGAGCAGCACGCGTTTTTCCATAATCGCCAATGAAGCGGCGAGATTGATGGCGGTAGTGGTTTTGCCTACACCGCCTTTTTGATTGGCAATGGCAATGATTCGAGCCATGAACGTCCCTCTTTGGCAATAGGAGAAGCGCAAGGACATGAAGGGTGAAAAGGCCGAGGCTGCCTGAGCCTCATCCCTTCCCAGACAATTCCGCATGGCTGCCTTGCAAACGGCAGGCGGCTCCCCGTGCCGCGTCTTCACGCATACGGCACGCAGCAAGGCCATACGGAAGCGTTCCCGGACGGCTGCGCCGGAAAATACCCCTCATGGAGAACGGCAATGTTTCACGGGAAACAGGCACGCTTCCCTTACCGTTCTCTAGAAGATG
>URTO01000248.1 GCA_900550745.1 uncultured Desulfovibrio sp.
CAGGCATTGCCGAAACCGGAGGCCGTATTTCCGAAGAAATGCTGATGGCGTTCGTGGCGGAACTTCCCGATGGATGCGGCCTCGTAAATTAAGGAACCTTTCATGACGCTCAAACCTTCATCTTTGCCTTCCGGCGCGGCAAAAAGGCTTATTCTTTTCTCCTCAGCCCTTTGCCTCCTTCTCCTCACAGCCTGCGCCCCACAGCAGTCCGGCTTGCGGCACCACCAGTATTCCATCGTCCGCTACCATGACTCACTGACCAATCTGCATGAATACCGCCCCCCGGCGCGTGAAACGCTTTCCTACACGGCCCGCCGTGAATTCCAGACCGCCAGCGTCAGCCCAAACGGTTCCAACGCCCGCTTCACTCCCATCCCTGATGAGGAATTCGACGACGGCGACATCGAAGCCACGCCGGAAATGCTCAAGGAACCCTCGCTCTACCCGGCCCTTTTGCTCATCCGGCCCGTCAAGGAAACCATCCGGGTCACCTCGTCCTTCGGCCCCCGCAAACATCCCATCAAACGCAGGCGCCTCATGCATGCGGGCGTGGACATCGCCGGAAAACGCGGGGAAAAAGTCGTCGCTTCCGCGCCCGGCACCATCGTGTACAGCGGGCGCAAGGGCTCCTATGGCCTGACCATCGACATCGACGCCGGGAAAGGCGTTATCCTGCGCTATGCGCACTTGGACAAGCTCGGCGTCCGGGAAGGGCAAAAAGTCAAACAAGGCCAATACATCGGCAACCTCGGCAGGACTGGGAGGGTTACGGCCCCACACCTGCACTTTGAAGTGCGGCTCCACGACAAGCCGATCAACCCGATGCAGTTCCTCTCCCCCGAACACCAATGGGCGTCCAATACGGGAACCAAACAGCGCAAAACCAGCGGCAGCCTCTAGCTTTCGCCTTTCAGGGGCGGTTCCGGGAAAGGGGCCGCCCCTTTTCCATAGCTGTACCATAAAAATGGCTGGCGCTTTTTCCTTGAAATTCCAAAGGAATAACCAATACAATGCCTCAACTATGGATTCCGTAGATGGGAAAGCTGGAGAAAAAGGCTGCCTTTTCACCGCACCGTGGAGATGCCCCCCCACATGCCATACCAGAGCCTTTCCTTATCGGGGATGGTTGAAACCTTGCGCGCTTCATCATAAAAAAGCGGTACGCACGGGTATTGAAGGCACCTCCCGGCATACGCTTTCCGCATCATCCCCCCCAGAAAGGGGAAGCGCGGGGCGGCCCCTTCCCCTGCAAGCGGAAACGGTTCTTCGAGTTTCCTCCAAACATTCAAGGATGCCCCATGAGCGCATACAGCCTTCCTGTACTCATGTACCATTACGTCAGCCGTTTTCCGGGGGCCATCGCCGTCAGCCCGGAACATTTTGAAGACCAGTGCCGGGGCATGGCCGAACACGGCTGGCGCGGGATCGGCCTTGATGAGGCGGAGCCCTTTCTGCTGGAAGGCGCGCCCCTGCCGCCGCGCTCCCTGCTGATCACCTTTGACGACGGGTATCTGGACAACTACGTCTACGCATGGCCCATCCTGCGGAAATACGGGCACAAAGGCGTCGTCTTTGCCGTCACCGACAGGATGGAGGCTGAAAAAAAACGCCGTCCGACCCTTGCCGACGTCTGGGACGGTTTGCCCCCGTCCAGCCTCCCCCCTGTGGATGCGCCCATGCGCGACACCCCTTTCGGCTATCAGGTACGCCGCGACTTGTTCTTTTCTTGGGAAGAGGCCCGGCACATGGAGTCCAGCGGCGTCATGGCCGTAGCCGCACATTCCGCCCGCCACCTCGCCGTCTTCGCCGGCCCGGAATGGGGCCCGGTGAACCGCCACGACAGGCACCGGAAGCCCGCCTCCTCACTGGAAGCCGCCGGACAGCGCTTCCACGTCCCCGGAACGCGGACGAACACGTTCAACGCGGTCGATTTCCCTGAAGTCTGGGGCCTGCCCCGCTTCAAGGAACGCCCCTTTCTGTACAGCCGGGCCTTTATCCCTTCCCCCGATCTGGTCGCCGCCGTGCGGCGCCTCGTGCCGCAGGAACCGGCAACGGCCCGTGCGTTCTTCCAATCGGCGGAAAACGTAGCCGCACTGGAAACGCTTGTGGCGGGATTTTCCCCGGATCGGCTGGGTTCGCTGGAAAGCGAAGCGGCCCGCCGCAGCCGCATACGCGAAGAGCTGGGCACCTGCGCGGAAACGCTCCGCCGGGAGCTGGGGCATCCTGTGCGCTCGCTGTGCTGGCCGTGGGGAAGCGGTTCCGAGGTGGCGCTGGAAGAGGGGCGGGAAGCCGGGTTTTCCGTCTTCTTCACCACACGCATGGGAGCCAACCCGCCCGCCGCGCCCGAAGCCGTGCACCGCTTCAAGGTGCGCGACGCAGGGTGGAGCTGGCTCAGGCTCAGGCTGGAAATCTATTCGAGGCCGTGGCTGGCCCGGCTGTACGCGGCGTGCCGGATCTGACCTCTAACCTCTGGACAAAACGGCTTCTGGATGTCATGTCTGCCGCAAAATCACTCGGAACAGGATCTCCCATGTCATACTTCGTCCGTTTCCTTCTGCTGTGCTGTGCTGTCGCGCTGGCGATCCCCACGTCTGCCAGCGCCCTGAATGAGCGCGACGCCGTGGTTTCCCGGCAGACCGGCAAGATTCAGATTCGGGTACATTACCCGATAACCGGCAATGCCCGCGTGGATGCCGATGTGGCCGACTGGGCACAGCAAGCGGTGGACACGTTCCAGAATACCTATGGCGAAGAACCGGATCTGGGCGTGCCCTATGAGCTCGAAACGACCTACGGCACGACCCGCCCCACGCCGTCCGTCCTTTCGATCATCTGGAAGACCGCCAGCTATACCGGCGGCGCGCACGGCAATCTTGAAATCACCACGACGACCTATGATATGAAGAGCGGCACGCTCATTGATTTGTATGACGTCTTTGAAAATCTGGATACGGCGCTCGACGTCATGAGCGGCTACTGCACCAAGGCCCTGACCAAATCCCTCGGAGATATGTACAACGACGACATGCTCAGCAGCGGCACCGCCCCCGAAGCCGAAAACTTCTCCAGCTTTGCGCTCACGCCGGAGGGTATACGCATCTTCTTCCAGCCCTATCAGGTGGCTCCGTGGGCCGCAGGGCCGCAGGTCGTGGACATCCCCCTCGACGCACTCGCCGACGCCGGGCCGCACCTTTCGCTCTGGGGCAAATAAAGCCGCTCCGCCAGAACCAGCCATTCCCTGTTCCACGCCTTGTTGTGCTGCGACAGGGCCGTAACCCGCCACTTTTCCCAAGGCAGGGCTTCGCTCCACGCAAGGACGGCCCTGCCTTCTTCCATGCCTCCGGCATGCCCCGTGTACACATGCACGGACAAAAGCCCGCCCGGAGACAACAGCCGCGCCGCCGCATCAAGCGCCTCCAGCGTCGTTTCCGCCTGTGTGACGATCCGTTTGTCGCTCCCCGGCAAAAACCCCAGATTGAACGACACGGCGGAAACGCCTTCCGTCAGCACGGCACCGGGGAACAGCCCCCGCAGGGCCTCTTCCATATGTTCATGCCCGCCAAGCACAAGGTCCGCACGGTGCAGCAGCCCCTCCCCTTCCAGACGGGTGCGGACGGCGTCCAGCGCGGCCCGCTGGACGTCGAAGGCCACGACGCGCCCGCCCTCTCCCGCCAGACGCGCCAGAAAAGCGGTGTCGTAGCCGTTCCCCGCCGTGGCGTCCACCAAAAGCGGAAAGACGGGGACACCGCCCCCGCCTTTCTCAAGGGCGGCGCAAACCGCCCGCCCGATGGCCTGATGTGCGAAATCCGTCAGCGACGGGACGCTCAAAGGCGGCTTACGCATCGCCGCCCTTGGGGGCTTGCTGCAATTCGGCATGGAACAATGCACACCACTGATCGAAATTCTTCGGCTCCTGATCCAGCGTTTCCACATTGTCGTTGAGCCACTGGTGGAAGCGCCCCACCATATTCTGAAATTCATTGTGCTCCAACACGGCGAGGCCCTGTTCCCCAAGCGAGGATCGCGCATAGCCGAGGACGGCGGAACAGGCCATGTCCGCATCAACGATGGTCCCGTTGAGCTGGGCGATCAACCCCTTGTATTCAGGATAATCCTCCACCAGTTCGCT
>URTO01000249.1 GCA_900550745.1 uncultured Desulfovibrio sp.
GTGGAGATGAAACAACCACATACTATAGCAGAGTCTTTCTTTTAGGGGGCAAGTGTGTGGCGCGTATCCACATCATCATAGAGGCATGCTGGATAGAGGTTGGCTGGAGGCTCGCCTGAACAGGGGGCTGTTTTATTCGGATGCCCCGCCTCACCGTGATTCGCACATAGATGGGAAGGAGGTTCCACAGCGTGCCCCTTATCTTGATAGGGAGGCCAAAAAGATTGGGAATGGATGCCTTCCTGAATACGCCGCCGAGAGGGGGAGTCTGTGCCCATTCCCCCGCGCAAGACGATCAAGCTCAGGGTGTCCAAGGAGCTCAAGAAAGCGATGGGGGCTTCCGAAACCGTGCGCACGGGCGGGGCCGATGATGTACAATAGCCCCGCCGATCCCCGCTGATCCGGGCCGATGCGGGCCTGCCGGGATCGGAAGGGCTCACTCCCCGAAAAGGGCGATCCGGTTCCTGCCGGACGTCTTGGCTTTATAGAGCGCCTGATCCGCGTGGGCCAGCACTTCGCAGATGTCCTGATCGTCCCCGGACGGGCGGTGCGCGATGCCGATGCTGACGGTGAGCCTGCCCGTCTGGGAATCGGGATGGGGAAGGTTCAGCGCGGCCACTTCCTCCAAAATGCGCTGAGCCACGGTCATGGCCGAATACTGCCCGCCCCCGGCCAGGATGGTGGTGAACTCTTCGCCGCCGTACCGGAATATCCTGTCGGAATTCCGCAGGAGCGCCTTCTGCGTGGCCTGCGCCACGGCTTTGAGGGCGGCGTCCCCGGCCTGATGCCCAAACCGGTCGTTGTAGTTCTTGAAAAAGTCGAGGTCGAGCATCAGCAGGGCGAGCGGCGTGCGCGCCGGGATGCGTTCCATCGTCTCCTCAAGCGCCCGGCGGTTGTACACGCCGGTCAGCGCATCCCGGAAGCTGAGGTCGGCATACTGATCCCGCTCCTGCGCGAGCTGCCCGGAACGGGTATTCAGTTCGTCCATATGGCGGCTGATGTCCGGCAAAACGTCGAGCACGTCCTGCAATTCCCGGATGCGCACGCGGGGGAGCTCCGAGATGGGGCGCCCGGAACGGATGGTGCGCAGCGCCTGGGAGAGCAGGGACAAGGGGCGGAGGATCTGAAGGTGGATGAGCAGCAGCGTGGCAAGCAGCCCGGCGAACACCGCGGCCCCCATGATCGGGAAGAGTTCCTCGATGCGTGAAACTTCCTCGTTGATGTGGGACATGCTCCGGTAAATCCATTCGGCCTCGTGGGTCGAAACGGCGTCGCTGAGTTCGCGCAGCTTGCCGTCAAGGGTGCCCCAGAGCTCTTTGGCTTCCGCCTGCCCGCGCGCGAGCTGCGCCCAACTGGAGGCGATGCCTTCCCAGCCCGCCCGGAATTCCGCGCAGTCCTTGAGCAGCGGCTGGTCAGGGGGCTCCGCCCGTTCCGCCCTGGCGCACATGCCCATCAGCGGGCGCAGGCTTTCCTGCAGGCCCTGCCTGTTGGCCGTGCCGCTTGCGAACTCCTTGCCCAGATGCCGCGCGCTGTGCCTGAGAGGATAGCCGTATTCTATCCCGCTTCGGATGAACAGCCGGCCGAGCACGTTTGAAAAAGAGATTTCCCCGTCATGAAGCCGATCCTCGGCCTGATGGTTTTGCTGCTTCAGCTCGATGAGGCGGAGGAGCTGGGGTTTGATTTCATTCATTTTGCTGGAGAAATCCAGCGACGTCTCCTCAAAGACGGACTCCGCGATCAGGGCTTGGGCGGTAATGCCCGCGTTCCGGCTGATGGTGGGGTCTGAGGAGCTGTACACCAGCGCAATGCTGCGGCGCATGTTTTCGACGTTGAGGAGCATCTGCTGCTTGGCGAGGACTTGCGGCAGATGGCTGTTGCTGGTGGAGAGCGCCAGGTTTTTGATCCGTTGAAGGTCACTGATGAAGATGAAGGAGACGAAGGCCAGCAGCGCCATCAGGGGTGCTGAGACGATGACGGGAAAAAGGTTGATGCCGATCTGCCGCTTTCTTCCCGGTTCCGCGTTTCGTGAAGGCTTGGAATGCATGGACGCGCTCAATAAATGCTGAAGGGGAAATATTTGCGCACGATGCGGTCGTAATCGCCGTTCAGTTTGATATGGACGATGGCTTCGTTGAGGGCGTCCACCAATTCGGGCTCGCCTTTCCTGACGCCGATGTGGGCATAGGCGAGGTCTGCGTCCGGCGGGAGGGGGTCATCCAGTATGGCGAAAGGCTGCCCGCGCTCGCTCTGGAGGAATTCATACCCGGACAGCCCATCCACGAGGATGGCGTCCAGCCCCCCGGCGCAGAAGGCTTCAAGGAGCTGCTCATAGGCGGGGAAACGGATAAGCTCAACCACATCGGCCCAGTGCCTCTGGAGGAAAATCTCCTGCTGCGTATGCTCCTGGACGCCGATGCGTTTCCCCTTCAGCCCTTCGGGGCTGATGTCCACGCTGTTCGGAAGCCCCAGATAGATGGAACGGGAGTGGTAGTAGCTGTTGGTGAAATCCATGTACGCCTGCCGCTGTTCGTTTTGGGCAAGCCCGGCGACGATCAGGTCAAGCTCGCCCCCGCGCATCTTCTCGAACAGGGTGCCGAAAGGCAGCGGCTTGATCGTGCAGGAACGGCGCATGGCTTTGCACAGCGCCTCAGCAACTTCGGGGTCGAACCCGGCCTGTCCGCCTTCTCTGGGAAAGGAAAAGGGCGCATAATCGTCTTCCACGCCGATGCGGAGGGTTTCCTCGGCCCCGCCGCGCGCCGGGAAGCCCGCGGACAGCAGCGCGAGGAGGAGCACAGCCAGCAGGACGGGCCGGAGCGGGGAAGGAAAAGACGGTATCATGATCTTCAAAGGAAACTCTCTTGGGGGGCGGTTCCTGCAAGGTTCCCGTTTCTCGGCGGGGAACACGGGACGCTTCACTGTGATGCTCTCGTTTTCAAAGGGGAAAAGGCGTTCCTCAGAACTTGTTGCGGGAAGCCCCGGCAGGCTGATCGGAAAAACGGCGGGACGTTGGCCCCGGAGAACCGGGGATCAGCCGCACGGCGGAACCGGCGGCGGGCACCCTCAGCCCCTAGCCCCGCGCGGTACGCGGCATCAGGATCCGATGGATGGGGCAGGCCGCTTTTCCCAATGCGCGGCCTTCCCTTTTCTAAAGGATATTCTGGCCCGTTGCAATCAGTGCTTGGGGAGGAACAACGATTTATTGTGAGGAAGAATACCGTGTTATGAGAAAACATGGAGACGGCCGGAAAAGGCGCGGGGGATGTTTTGGGGCCGCCGTTTTTCGGCGGCAGCGGCCCGGAATTTGTATATCCCTATAAAATTATATAGGATCGCGACCCAACCCGTACCGGGTGCGTCATGGCCCCGTCGGGGTTCCGCCTGCGGTGTAGCGAGCCCCGCCTATGCGGGAAGAGCCGTGCCCATGCGGGAGGTGCCGTCAAGGAATCCGACGACTGCGCCGATCAGGACAGCGCTCCCGCCCGTACGGGAAGTGCTTCGGCTTTACGTCCGGGGTTCCTGCGGGTTCCCTGCAATCCCCGTCCGTGCGGAAAGTGCCCGGCGGACGGCGGGCGCAGGGAGCGGAGGCATCAGGAGGCAGAGGGCGGCCTCCGGTGTTCCTTCCGCAATCCTGCGGCACAGCCTGAGATGTCTTTGACGGCCTGTATGTTGTTGGAAAGCCTTCCGCATACCCTGCGATGCGGCCCCCTGTTTTGGGGCGTGCCCGTTCCCGGCTCCGCATAGGGCATCGGTTACCACCCAGTTGGGACAGAGGGCCGGACGGCGGGGGAACGGGGTGGGGCATCACATGGAGGGACGGCAGACAGTACGTGGGCGCTTGTTGATGCCGCAGAAATATATCACATAATCATTTTTTATTATGTTAATTTTATGCCGTTTTATACCATGAAAAACAGCGGAACCCTTGCCTCAAAGCCGTAAAACATACGCGGCCCTCTGCGGGTGTGCCATGCCGGATAGTATTGGGTATTTTGGAAACTGGGAAATAATGGGAGTTAGGGGGAAGTAGTGGGAATGGTAGTTGTATGAAGTAGGATGGTTAGGTAGTGGTAATGTTCCTAAGGAATTTATCCCATCAGTTCAGAAAGGTTTCCAGACCGCAATGAAGA
>URTO01000250.1 GCA_900550745.1 uncultured Desulfovibrio sp.
GGGAGAGGTCATGATATCCTGCCCCTCAAGCACATGCTTGGGCAGAATGGCCCCCATCCATGTCATCAGGGAGCGGGCGAAAGGCTTGGCATAACGCACCTCGAACGACAGCCGCCCTGTCTTCCTGAAGGATTCGATGGCGAGGAAGTCCCCGGAATAGGCCGTGGGCGTCTTGGGATCGATCATGAGCTTATAGGTGAATTCCACATCGTCCGCCGTCAGGGGCGCGCCGTCCTCCCAACGGATATCGTCGCGCAGGACGAAGCGGAGGAGCCTGCCGCCGTCGAGCACCTCATAGGAAGCGGCGGCCCACGGAACCACATTCAGATCCTTGTCGTACTTGAGCGGAGCCACATACAGGAGCCCGGTGATCTCGCTCGAAGCGGAATCGGACGCCATATAAGGGATGAGGTTGGACGGCTCGCCGATGGTGCCCATAAGGATACGCCCTCCGGTGACCGGGGTGCCTTCCGGTGGGGCCGCCGCTTCCTCCGCAAAGGGCATGGCTGGACGGAACGCCGCAAAAAACAGCGCCCAAAAGGTGAAAAACAGAATCAACAAGCTCTTTTTCATACGCATTCCGGGTCAGTTGTAAATATTTTCTCGAAAATGCCCATAACATACTTGCGTACCCTTGAAAACAGACGATTCTTGGCATACAACGATAATATAAGACTCGTCGCTTATACTTCCGTGCATCCCCTTCCGCATCTGCGGAGCGCATCGTTCTGCCGGGTATCCATCCCACTTTATCAGTTATGCCGCAAGCATCCGTACCCATAGACGAACTGTCGGCAAGGGATCTGCCGCTTTGATGAGGCTTATGCACAACAAACAAGGATACGCTGTTTAAAAGTGCCATGACAGAAGCAAGGACATCCGAAAAAATGAACGTACGTGAGGAAAATGCCGCCAGGGCCATGATCCAAGGCTTCCTGAAAGATTCCGTGCCCGAATACATCAAGGATACGGGGCAGGAAATCCTGAACAGCGGCGGCGTCCACAAGCTGACCATCCGCAAGGAGGGCGATACTTGGGACGTGGAAGGCATCGTCCAGGGCGAGGACTTCCAGAACTATTCGCCCCACCTGCTGCTGAATCCGGGGGACTCCCAGATTTCGTATAACTGCAACTGCCATGAAGCGTTCATGGGCGTTTGCCGTCATGTGGCCGCCACCGCCTTGAAGATGTTCGCGGATCTCGACAAGGACTATGGCGCGCCGGAGGAGCCGCAGCGCCTCAACACCGAATGGCGCCAGAGCTTCCGCAGCTTCTTCTCCAGCTCCTTGGAGCCGGAAACCGGACGCCACTACTTCATCTTCCGCTTTTATCCCGAACCGGGCCGCCTCATCGTGGCGCTTTTCCGGGCGCGGCAGAACAAGACCGGCCTGTCCTCCGTCCATCAGGAAACGTCGCTGGAACAGATCCTGCGCAATCCGGAGTGGTGCGACCAGTCTCCCCAGCTCCTGCAGGTCGCCCGCCAGATCGGGCACTACCTCGACTACTACGGGCACAGGATTGAAATCCCGGAGGGCCTCGTTTCGTGGTTCTTCTGGGCTATCCGCCGCGAATACTATATGTTCTGGAAGGATACGGACATCCCGTGCACCATCGTGAGCACGCCGCTCACCGTGAAGCTGCGCCCCAGCCTCGACGAGGACGGGCTGCGCTTCGACGTGCTGCTCCAGCGCGGCGAAAAGAAACCCTTCTCCATTTCGGAAGAAGACAGCGAAATCACCTTCCACGGGCAGATGCCCCTGTGGGTGTGCTGGAACCAGAGCTTCTACCCGGTGCAGACCAGCCTTTCCCCCTCGCTGGTGAAGCAGCTTGTCGCCGACCATCCCGTGGTGCCGCAGGACAACATTTCGGAATTCCTCGACCGCGTATGGGCGCGCCTGCCCGCCTCCGAGCTCTACGAGCCGGACGAATTCCTCAAGATCATGGGCCCGATCTTCCAGCCCGCGACCTACGATCCCAAGCTGTTCCTCGACGAGGAAGGCAGCCTGCTCACGCTTGAAGTCCAGAACACCTACGAGACGGTGCACGGCGAATTCGTCCTCCCCGGCCCGAACCCGGACTTCCAGACGGGCAGCTACGTCTTTGAAGGGCATACCTTCCTCGTGCGCCGCGATCAGACCGAAGAGGCCGCGCTCATGGCGCAGCTCGCGGAAATGCACTTCCAGCCCAGAAGCACCCGGCTGTGGTTTATGGAGCCGGAAGAGGCCATCGCCTTCCTGCTCGACTCCTACCCCACGCTGGTGGAAAACTGGCGCGTGTACGGCGAAAAGGCGCTCACCCGCTACAAGGTGCGCATGTCGCAGCCGGTCATCTCCGCCAAGGTGGAGAGCAACGAGAAGGAAAAGTGGTTCTCCCTCGACATCGATGTGGAGTACGACGGCCAGCACCTGCCTCTGGAGCGCATCTGGAAGGCATGGGTACGCGGCCGCCGTTACGTGCAGCTCAAGGACGGCTCCTACACGAGCCTGCCCGAATCGTGGCTGGAAAAGCTGGCCCACAAGCTGCAGGCCCTCGGCTTCGACCCCACCAAGCCGCCCAAGCGCCAGTTCAAGCAGTTTGAAGCCCCCGTGCTCGACAACCTGCTCGACGACCTGCCCAATGCGGAAACCGACTCCTTCTGGAACTCGCTACGTGAGAAAGTGCGGAACTTCACCGAAGTGGAGCCCGTCAGCACGCCCAAGGGCCTGAACGCCACCCTCCGCAACTACCAGCTGCAGGGCGTTTCGTACCTGAATTTCCTCAGCGAGTACGGGTTCGGCGGCATCCTCGCGGACGAAATGGGCCTCGGCAAGACCATCCAGACCCTGTCGTTCATCCAGCATATGGTCAACCACGGGCATGAAGGCCCGAACCTCATCGTGGTGCCCACGTCCGTGCTGCCCAACTGGGAACGCGAATCCGAAAAGTTCGTGCCCCACCTCAAGCGGCTGATCATCTACGGGACGCGCCGCGAAGGGATGTTCCGCAAGGTCGCGGATTCCGACATCGTGGTGACGACCTACGCCCTGCTCCGCCGTGACCTTGAGGAGCTGGAAAAGCACTACTTCAACTCGATCATCCTTGACGAAGCGCAGAACATCAAGAACCCGAACACCATCACGGCCCGCTCGGTACGCGCCATCAAGGCCCGGATGCGGCTGTGCCTGTCCGGTACGCCCATCGAAAACAACCTGTTCGAGCTGTGGTCGCTGTTCGAGTTCCTGATGCCCGGCTTCCTTGGTTCGCAGCACGCGTTCCAGCGCGGCGTGGTCAAGCCCATCCGCGACGGCGACGGCGAAAGCCTCGAATACCTGCGTTCCCGCGTGAAGCCGTTCATCCTGCGGCGCACCAAGGCCGAAGTGGCCAAGGATCTGCCGCCGAAGATCGAGAACGTGACGTACTGCAACATGACGGACGAGCAGGCCGAACTCTATTCGGCCCTGACCCGGAAGCTCCGCGATCAGGTGCTGGCCGACGTCGAAAGCAAGGGCATGGCCAAGAGCCAGATGTCCATCCTCGACGCGCTGCTCAAGCTGCGCCAGATCTGCTGCCACCCGCGCCTGCTCAAGGTGGACATGCCCGGCTTCTCCACCGGGAGCCTGCCGTCCGGCAAGTTCGAGGCCTTCAAGGATATGATCTTCGATGTGGTGGAAGGCGGCCACAAGGTGCTGGTCTTCTCGCAGTTCGTGCAGATGCTGCAGATCATCCGCGGCTGGCTCCAGTTGACTGACATCCCCTTCTGCTATCTGGACGGTACCAGCAAGGATCGCCTCGATCAGGTGGATCGCTTCAACAACAGCCTGGACATCCCGATCTTCCTCATCTCCCTGAAGGCGGGCGGCACGGGCATCAACCTGACCTCAGCGGACTACGTCATCCATTACGATCCGTGGTGGAACCCCGCCGTGGAAAGCCAGGCCACCGACCGCACGCACCGCATCGGCCAGACGCGTCAGGTGTTCTCCTACAAGCTGATCTGCCAGAACACCGTGGAAGAAAAGATCCTCAAGCTTCAGGAAATGAAGCGCGGCGTTGCCGAGGCCGTCATCCCCGGTCAGGACACATGGAAGTCACTCACCAAGGAAGACCTCGAAATGTTGTTTGAGGTTT
>URTO01000251.1 GCA_900550745.1 uncultured Desulfovibrio sp.
CAAAATGCCTTAGCCCTGTATTCCGCCAAGAGGAAAACCGGAGAAAAAGGCTGTATTTTCACCGCACTGTGGAGATGAAACAACCACATACCATGACAGGGCCATTGTTCTTTCGTGCCCCCCAACAGACGACCAGCAAAATCCCCCAGCCATGAAACTTTCCGGCGGGAAACCGGATAAAATGTATTTTGAGTATGCTGCGGATATAAAACAATCAAATCCGATGACAGAACCTTTCTCAAATGTCCCGCGGAAACGAGGAAACAAGCGGGAATCCGCACGGTGCCCGCCTTTCTTCCCAACGTTTTCCGCGTCCGCTCATTCATGCCCGTGAACCTTCCCGGCCTCACCGCCCAAGGGCAGGAGCAGACGGAATACGGCGCCCTGCCCCGGCTCGGAAGTGACGGAAATGCTCCCGCCGTGGGCCTCCATGATCTTGTGTACCGTGGCAAGGCCGAGCCCAGTCCCCTGCCCCTTCGTGGTGAAATAGGGATCGAAAATATGCGGCAACGCCTCCGGCGCGATGCCCATCCCGGTATCCCGGATTTCGAGGCGCAGGGCATCGGGTTCGGGATGCAGCGACAGGGACAGTTCGCCGCCGTCCGGCATGGCTTCAAGCCCGTTCAGGCACAGGTTCAGGATCACCTGACGCATCCTGTCGGGATCGATGGCCACATCCGGCAGCACATCGGGCGCGTCGAACCGTATGCCAACCTTGTGGTTGGCGGCGTCCTGCCCGATGAGCCGGAGCGTGTCTTCAACCAGACGCCGCATCCCGGTCATGCGCGGGCGGATGTCCGTGGGGCGCGAAAGCCCTATCAGATCGCCGATGGCCCGGTTGAGGCGTTCCACCTCTTTGACCATGACCTGCGCAGCTTCCCGATCCGCGCTGCCTTCAGGGAACCGCCCGCCGAAATACGTCGCGTATCCCTTGATGGAACTGAGCGGGTTGCGCAGCTCGTGGGCGACGCCCGCGGCAAGGTTGCCCACGGCGGCGAGCTTTTCCCTGCGGCGGACTTCCGCCTCAAGGCGGCGGACTTCCGTAAGGTCACGCAGGAACATGAGCGAACCGAGGCGGCCTTCATAGCCTTCGTTGACGTGCCCGCCGCGTACCGAAAGATATTGCTGCTCCTCTCCGTGCCGCAGGACGATTTCCGTATCCGGCAGCACAGGTTCCCGCAACAGTTTCGCCGCCAGTTCCGCCAGCGCCGAAGGGAGCACGTCCGCCGGTTTCCGGCCCAAGAACGCCTTGCCCTCCGCCGGGGCTTCCATGCCGAGCAGGGCCAGCGCCGCCTTGTTCATCCGGGTGATCCGTCCCTTGGCGTCGAAAACGACCAGCCCGTCCGGAAGCGTTACGGCCAGCTCTTCAGCCAACGCTTCAGCCACCCGCTGCCCGCGCCGGGACGAACGAACCCGCTCCACGGCGTGCAGGCCAAGCAAGGCCAGCATACCCGCCAGCAGCACCCCCGCCCCCAGCAGGACGGCGCGCTCCCGGTTCTGAGCCTGCGCCACTTCGAGCGGGGCAAGGTCAAGGCCGAGGAAGACGTAGGGCAGAGGCCCTGCCGCCGGTTCATCCCGCCTCCCCCCGCCTTTTATCTTGGGGTGGAATGTCTTGAAGACCACGAACGCCCGTGAGCCTTCCATATCTATGATCGCCCATGAAGGGTTTCCCGATGGGCGCAGCGCCGCGATTGTCTCCGCGCCGAGTTCCCTGCCGCCGCGGGTATTCAGCACTTCCCCCACCCGCACCGGGTTGCTGTGCGCGAGGATAGTCCCATCCGGCATGGTCACCGCGATAAAGCGCACATCGGGCCGATCCGCCAATTCTTCGACAAGGTACTGCAACCGGATGCCCGTCCGCGAACGGGTCCCGGATCGGACGCCGCTTTCCAGCGCCGTGACCAGCGCCACGCCCTTTTCCGCAAGGAAACGAACCATAGCCGTCTGCGTGCGGTCGAGCGAAAGCCCCGTAAGGAGCACGACGCCGAAAACGAGCACCAGTGCGGCGCCGAGCGTCCCTATCAGCGAGTTTCCGCCGCCGACTTTGGCCTGCTGCGGGGAGGAGGAGAAAAGTCCTGTCGTCTGCATGGATACGGATATTCCTTTAAGGCAATGCGCAAAAAACACTGCCGGAACGAAGCAAAAAACGCTCCAACCACCCGGCACGGGACGGGCCTGCGGCGATCCGCCGTCCTAACGCGTGGTATGCTTTTTGCAATTTTTACGGCTATTGACGAGCCATTCAAAGCTCACGTACATGGCATACTGTGCAGATTCTGGCTCAGGATGCTTCCTGGCCATACCCATACCTGTCATTCATTGCCACCCAAAAAGCGAAAGGGGCTTCATGCAGATATATACAGAAAACAGATTCTGTCTGCCGCTGTTTTACCTGATTGTACTGGGGGTTGCGCTCTCTGTTTTGAGCTGTCCCGACAAGGCGTTCGCTGCGGACGCCTCTTCCGGGGTTCACGAAGGCCAGCCGCGGCAGGCTCCGAAAGGGCTGCCCCCTTCCCGGATGCCGGAGGCTTTCCCCGGCTTCTCTCCTGATGCGCCTTCCAAATGCCCGGCCCTCGCCCCGCAGCAGGCCCATGACGGCAGCCGGTTCGACAGCCGCCTGTTCGCCATGCCGCTGCCTCAAAACCTCACCCCCGAACAGCAGCAGGCCGCACTCGCCATCATGCGCGAGGCCGAACCCTGTCTTACGGTCATTCATATCCAACTGCGTCAAACGCTTACGGAACTTCATAACCTTTCTTTCGCGTCCGACACCCCCCCTGACGCCCTCGCCGTCATCGGACGCAAGCTCATCCGCCTGCGTACCGAGGCCATACGGGAATTGCAGCGCATTTCCGCACAAATGGAAAAGCTCGCCGGGTTCAATCCCGGCTGGGGCACCCGCGTGCGCGGCACCAAAATAGAAGATCTGAACCCACAACCCCTCAACGAGCAAAGCGTGGAGTAATCCCATCCCGCCGTTCCCGTGGCAGCCATGCTCCCGAAAGGAGTGTGGCTGTCTCTTTTTTAGCCACCTCCCCGCATCCGGGCTTTTCCCTGTGTGATTCTTATACACTGTCAAATATCCCTGTCCAAATTCTATACAGCTTTTCAGGACAACGGGAAGCCTACCAGAAGCGTTATATTAATGATTACATATAAAATCGGATACTTAAAATATTTGGCACGGGCATTGCTATAGCTTAGGCAAGAGTGACGAACAAAACACCTTTTAGGAGAACCTCAATGAACCTCAATAAAGCCTCTGTCGCCGTAGCCCTTGCCGCTTTCCTCGCGGCGGGCGGGATTGCCGGGCAGGCGCTGGCAGCGCCCCACGACGGGCACCACGGCCACTGGAGACAGCAGAGGTCGTATCAAGACTGTGTTTACCAGGCGCTCACACAGGAAAAGAAAGCGCAGTACGACGCCATCATGAAGGATTTCGCCGACAAGACCGCGCCGCTGCGGGACAAGCTCGCGGCCAAGTACATTGAGTTGCGCACGCTCGGCAACAGCCCCACTCCTGACCCGAAGGCCATCGGCAGGGCGACGGAAGAACTCGTGGCGCTCCGCAATGAATTTGCCAAGGAACGCGGCATGATGGCAGACAGGATTGCTAAGGAAGTCGGCATCAATGTGTTTCAAGGCAAGGGGCCGGGGTGCCCGGTTGAACGGCCCCGCCGATGCCCCGCAACAGGGATGACCGTCATGCCCGACGGCCCACAGCCCGGAGCGGAAGCCCCGGCAAACGAATAACAAGCCCCCCTCCTGCCGTTGGTCAGTCTCCCTTTCCAGCGGCGAAAAACCCTGACTCCCATCCAGTCAGGGGAAACAACAATCGGCACAGCCGTTTATATATACGAGAGCCTTCTACAACTTTGAACGACCGGTTCCACCTGACCGTTTCACAGGTGCCTAGCTGAGTCTGTTCGTTCAATGGCAAAGTCATCCTCCTCCTTACAGAAACTGTATCCTCCTCCTTCCTCCGCAGCGCCCCGTCTCCTCCTCCGGGGCGCTGCTCTTTTGTGCGGCGGAAGGAAAAATCGGGGAGGGGAAGAGGGGACTTTCTGAAGAAAGCCCCCTCTTCCC
>URTO01000252.1 GCA_900550745.1 uncultured Desulfovibrio sp.
TATGGACAGGCTTCCGGGCTGGTAGAACCGATAGCTGGTGTTATTGGTGCGGCGATGGTTGTGCTGTTTTTGCCTGTGGGGGGGATGGGTGCAGGAAGGGGAAGCCGTCGGATGTTACCGTGCATCCCCCATGCGGGCGCACCCCCTTTGCCGTCCCGATGGTGAACCCCTTGACGGCGTCTTCCCCATGCGGGCGGGCGCACCTCGTCACTGACAGCCCGAATCCGGTCGATGGAAATACATTCCCCCTGCGGGCGGACGCCCCCGTTCATCCCGCGATCCAACCGCTCGCGCACGGATACATTCCCCATGTGGGCGGACGCACCCCCCGGACTGGGCGCGGGCTGCCGACAAGAAAAGCGTCTTCCCCATACGGGCGCACCCTACGCGAGGATGCGCCACCGTCCCGCAGCGGATGGTTTTCCCGTGCGGGCGCACGGCAACGCCCGGAATGCCGGGCGGGGCAAGCCGTGCGGAACCTCCCTGATTCCGGGGGCTCAGAGAGTGGGGGCGGTACCGGCTCACATGGCTTGGAAAACCCAAGCGATCCTGCCGACGAGCCTCCCGGCTTCAGTGAGCGGGATGGACATGGATGGGTGGAGCGGGTTGTCCGTACGGAGCAGGAGCGTGTCGCTGTCACAGAACACCCGTTTGATGACGATCCCTTCAAAAGGCACGGACACCGCGAAGATGCTGCCGCTGGAAGGCCGGACGCTGGACGTGTCGACCCCCACGAAAGCCCCCTGCCGCACCGTGGGCGAAAAGCTGTCGCCCGTTATGCGCAGGACGCGGAACCCCTTCCCGGCATACGGCTCAGGGAGCATGATCGTCCCGGAAGGCTCCCATACGCCGCCCTGCACGCGATCGGAATCGTAATAAGGCAGGGAAATGCCCCGTCCAAGCGGCGTGGAGGCAGGTTCCGGCTCCATATAGCGCCCGTCTTCAGTGCGGAGATACATGGGGCCCCTGCCCTGCTTGAGCCAGTCGGGGTTCACCCCGCGCATCTCGAACAGAGCCAAAAACCAGCCGGGAGGCACTGTGCCGCGCTTTTTGGATTCGGAAATGGTCGATTGCTTGATGCCAAGCACGTCCGCCAATTCCTGTTGCGTGCTCGTACCGGTTACGCTCTGAAACCTGCGGAAAATTTCGTCGAAGGAATTGGAGTCCATTTAGGGTGCCTCTCATAGTGCGCAGGAGCGGGCCAACGCCCTGATAACCTGGTTGGAGTCTCATTTTTGTATGTTTTAGAATACATCTTTTTGTCAAGTCTGGGCTAGATCTCCCGGCATGGAAGATCTACCGGGATTGAAAAGCGCTATCGCTGCCGTACTCCGGCGCGCCCGAAGGGAGACCAGGCTATCGCAGCAAAAACTTGCTGATTTCGCTGGCCTCTCTCGTATTCACATCGCCCAGCTTGAGGGCCGCCGGCAAAACGCCACCCTCAACGTCCTGCTTCTCATAGCGATGGCGCTGAACATGGACGAGCTTTTGTTTCTCAAGATGATTCATGAGGAAATGCTGCGGAACGGGCACGGGCGCTACAGGAATGCCCGGCGCAGGGCGGAAGGGCAGGAAGGGCCGCATCAGGAAGCCCTTCCAAAAGACACGGGGCAGGCAAGCCCCTCCGCCTCCGGAATGGATGCCGGACGCGGGGCCGCTTAGGGGGCGCCAAGGCACACGCCGCCGGGCACGGAAATCAGGCGTCCTCTGGGGCGGGCAGCCACTGGATCCAAATCGAACGGGAGCGCGGGCCGTCGCCTTCATACAAATAGACGCTCTGCCATGTGCCGAGGCGCGGTTCGCCGTCCTCCACAATCACGAACAGGGACGGCCCCATAAGGCTCGCCTTGATGTGCGCGTCGCTGTTGCCTTCCCCATGCCGCCACCCGCCCCCGTGCGGTATGGTGCGGCTGAAAAAGGCCGTCATGTCCCGGCGCACATCGGGATCGGCCCCTTCATTGATCGTCAGGCCGCAGGTCGTATGCGGGCAAAACAGCGCCGCGACGCCCCTCCTCCAGCCTTTTTCCCGGATCACGGCGCAGACGTGCCCCGTGATGTCCACCATCTCCTCCCGGCTCCGGGTGGCCACCGTGCATATTTCCATAGGAAACCCTCTCTTGTTCCGCCTTGTACAGGCATCGGGGGTTCAATGCAAGTGAATAGCTATGAATGATCGGTCGGATACGGTTGTTCATAACAATGTAGGATATTTTATTTCGTGCATGGACATCCCGCCGTTCTTGGCTTCCTCTGGACATCGCTTATCGACACGCGTTATCCTTCTCAAAGGCGACAGACTTCTTCCGGGGAAGCTTTATGGATCAAAAAGAATGGAAAGGGTTGCGTACCTATGCTTTGTACTGCCTCGTGGCGGCCATCTCGCTCGCCGTGGTCTTCCTCGTCTATTTCAGCAGGACGAAGCGGAATATCCAGGAACAGGCCGAAGCGCAGCTCGCCGAAGTGACGCGCCAGTACGCCAACGCCATCAAAACGGATATGTGCGGCACCATCCAGGCCGTCGAGGTGCTGGCCCATGTTTTCGGGGAGCTTGGGCAAGGCTCCCCTGAAACGATCATCCCCCTGCTCATGGGGGCCGTCGATACGCTCGGGCTCAAGCGCATGGGGTGCATCCCCCCCGACGGCATGGCCCACGCCACGGACGGCCTGACCTTCGACGCCCGGAACCGGCCCTATTTCAAGAAGGCGCTCATGGGTTCCCCCTCCGTCTCCATCCTGCTCGTGGACAAGACCGACGACAACCCCATCAACGTCTACGTCTCCCCCATCATCCATAAAGGCAAAGTCCTTGGCGCCCTTTTCGCAACGGTACAGACGGACGCCTTCATCATGTCCATCGACGACCGCCTCTTCAACGGCAGCGGGCAGGTGCTCGTCACCGACAGTCAAGGGCATATCCTGTTCCGGGGGCGCGGCTCCGTCCAACTGGCCCGCTACGGCAACATCGCGGAACTCATCCCCCCAAGCGCCCCCGGCTCGCCCGATCATGGTATACCGGACGCCTTCGGCAGCGGGGGGCTGTTCAGCTACGACGGCAGGCCGTACTACATGGCGCACAGCAAGCTGGAACTCACCTCCACGGAGTGGCACATCTTTTCCATCGTCCCGGAGGACACGCTGGCCGCCAATGTGGGCACCATCCAGAGGGAAGTGCTCTATCTCATGCTGTTCTTCATCGGCTTGAGCATGCTCTTCCTCTGGCTCGTGCTCAGGATGCAGGGGCGGCAGGCCAAGCGCCTCCGGCGGGCCAAGCAATTCCTCGAAACGGTCATTGAAAACATCCCCGGCGGTTTTTTCCGCTACAGCAACGATGAAAAGCTGGAATTCGACTATATCAGCGAAGGGTTCCTCAAGCTGATCGGGCACTCGCGGGACTCATTCAAGGAAACCTACGGCAACCGGTTCGACAACCTCGTCCACCCGGAAGACCGCAAACGCGTGTTCGACTCCATCAACAGGCAAATCAAGCGCAGCGACTACGACATGGTGGAGTACCGCGTGACCAAGGCGGACGGGCGCATCCTGTGGCTGTTCGACAAAGCGCAGCTTGTGCATGATGAAAACGGGCGCTCATGGTTCTACGTCATCGTCATGGACATCACATCCCTGCGCAAGACGCAGCAGGAACTCAAGATCAGCGAGGAGCGCTACCGCATCCTCACAGAGCTTTCCGAGCGCATCATCTTTGAACACGACCTTGTGATCCGCCGCTCCTATTTCTCTCCCCGCTTCAAGGAAAAATTTGGGTACGATCCCGCCGTGGACGGGGCTTCCGGCTCGCTTTCGGAACACTGCATCCACGCGGAGGACAGGCCGCTCTACCGCCAGTTCTTCAGCCGGATATTGTCGGGCCGTTCCGCCCCGGCTGAACTGCGCTTCCTCAAGCAGCCATCGGGGGTTCTCTGGTGCCGGGTTCAGGCCGTGGCCATTTCCGACGAATCGGGCCAGCCCGTGCGGATCGTGGGGGAAATCGGCGGCATCGCAGGTGTATGGATGAACTCGACGGCCGGATCGGTGACTTTCCGCAACTGCCGGTTCGACG
>URTO01000253.1 GCA_900550745.1 uncultured Desulfovibrio sp.
CTCTGTCATGGTATGCGGTTGTTTCATCCCACAGTGTGGTGGAAATGCAGCCTTTTTCTCCAGTTTTCCCCTTGGCGAAACCTACGGCTAAGGCGTTTTGCTGGTTATTCCTTTGAAACTTCAAGGAAAAAAGCATCAACCATTTTCTATGACACAGCCTTGCGGATAAAGGCGCATCCCGATAAAGGCCGGGGGAAAGCGCCGCAAGCGCCCGTCACCCCGGCCCCGTTTTCCCGTCAAACGGAAGCTATTCCGCGTCGTCTTCGCTGCCGCCTTCGATGGGGCGCGTATACTTGCAGGTCTTTTCGGGGCAGGCGATGAACTTGCCCTTGGCCTTGGTATTTTTCATCACCAGCAGCGGGGAGCCGCATTCCGGGCAGGGCTCGGCGATGGGCCAGTCCCACAGGGCATAATCGCACTGGGGGTAGTTGCTGCACGAGTAGAATATCTTGCCGCGCTTGGAGCTTTTTTCCACAAGCACGCCGTTGCAGCCTTCACGGGGGCAGGGGACGCCGGTGGAGTAGGGCTCGGCGTGCTTGCAGTCCGGGTATCCTGAGCAGGCAATGAAGCGGCTGCCGGTGCGGGAACGCTTGAGCACGAGATCCTTGCCGCATTCGGGGCAGGTTCCGACTTTTTCAAACTCCGGCTTGACCTTTTCCTGAAGGTGGATCTTCCCTTGCTCGTCGCGGGTGTAGTTCGAGGTATACCGGCACGCGGGGTAGCCGGTACACGCGAGGAACTGCCCGGTTTTGCCGAACTTCACGGCCAGCGGCTTGCCGCACTCAGGGCAGGGGATATCCGTCACCGTATCGGTTTTGGCCTTGCCCATGCTCTTGGCGGCTTCGAGCAGCGTGGGATCGAAATCGTTGTTGAAGTTGCGGAGCAGGGCCACCCAGTCCTGCCGGCCTTCGGCCACCTTGTCGAGCAGTTCTTCCATGTGCGCGGTGAAGCCCACGTCCATGAGCGTCTTGAAGTGCTCGCGCAGACGGTCGCACACCACGCGGCCCAAGTCCGTGGGCGCGAAATGCTTTTCCTCCAGCGTCACATAGTCGCGATCCTGAAGGGTGGAGATGATCGAGGCATAGGTGGAGGGGCGGCCTATGCCGAGCTCTTCCAGTTCGCGCACCAGCGAGGCTTCGGTGAAGCGCGGGGCGGGCTGGGTGAACTTCTGCTCCTTGGTCAGGCTGTTGAGCTTGAGCGTTTCGCCCTTGGTAAGGGCGGGCAGCTCCACGCCTTCCTCGTCCTTGCCGCGCGGCATGACCGCAAGGAAGCCGGGGAACAACAGGCGCTCGCCCTTGGAACGCCATTGAACCGGGCCGTTGTCGATGGTTACGGTCGTATCATGGAAGCGGGCCGCCGCCATCTGGGAAGCGACGAAGCGCGACCAGATGAGCCGGTAAACCTGATACTGATCCGGGGCGAGGTAGGGCTTGACGTCTTCGGGCGTGAGGGTCACATCGACGGGCCGGATGGCTTCGTGGGCGTCCTGCGCGTCGGACTTGGTCTTGAAATTCCGTTTGCCGCCGGGGGCGAGGTAGTCCTTGCCGAAGCGGTTTTCGATGAAGTCCGCCGCCACTTTCTGCGCTTCGTCCGCAATGCGCACGGAGTCGGTACGCATATAGGTGATGAGCGCCACCGTGCCGCGATCGCCAAGTTCAAGGCCTTCATAGAGGCGCTGGGCAATGTTCATCGTGCGCTTGGCGGGATAGCTGAGGCGTTGGTTGGCGGCCTGCTGGAGCGTAGACGTGATGAACGGAGGCATGGGCGCGCGGCTGCGTTCCTTTTCCTCGATGGCGGAAACCGTGAACGGGGCTCCCTTCATCGCCTTTTCGAGCGCATCGGCGGTTTCGGCATTGGGGATGGCCGGCTTCTTGCCTTCGACTTTCCAGAGTTCGGCCTTGAACGGCGGCGGGACGCTGCCTTCAAGGATCGCCTTGAACAGCCAGTATTCTTCGGGCACGAAAGCCTGCCGCTCCTCTTCGCGCTCGACGATGAGGCGCAGGGCCACGGACTGGACGCGCCCGGCGGAGATGCCGCGTTTGACGTTTTTCCAGAGGAGCGGGGAGATCTTGTATCCCACGAGGCGGTCGAGCACGCGGCGGGCCTGCTGCGCGTCAAACAGGTTGGCATTGAGGTCGCGCGGATGATCCAGCGCCTCATGTACGGCGCGGGAGGTGATTTCGTTGAACTGGATACGCTTGATGTTCGGATTCTTGTCCTTCAAGAGCTCGGCGACGTGCCACGCGATGGCTTCCCCTTCGCGGTCGGGGTCGGGGGCGAGGAAAACGGTGTCCACCTTGGAGGCCGCATCGCGCAGGGACTGCACGACCTTTTCCTTGCCTTGGATGATTTCGTATTCCGGGGCGAAATCGTTGGCTTCATCCACGCCGATGCTGCTTTTGGGAAGATCCCGGATATGGCCCACGCTGGCTTGCACCAGATAGCCGGGGCCCAGAAATTTTTTGATGGTCTTCACCTTGGCGGGAGATTCGACGATAATGAGACTTTTGCCCATGTGCGCATCCTTTTGACTGAATCCGCCACGGAGAATGACCCGTGGCGCAGCACAACATACGACACTGGCGCGTAACGTCAAGCCGCAAAGGGCAAAAAATCGGCTGCGGAGGACATCCGGGGGAGGAAGCTTTCTACGGAAAGCCCCTCCCCCGGATTCCGACTGCAAACGTATCGGCGGGCGGGGCGGCTGCGCGGAAGATGCCTGCTCCAGCCGGGATGAATGCCGTTTCTTTTTCGGAAAGCGTGCGGGAATGCCGGATCGCCTTGGCCCGGAAAACGCAAATGCGGCATGAATGAAAAATCAGCTACGTAAGATAGATAGAAGCATCAGGATGCCTGTTTCCGAAGGCTGCGCCATAGGAAATGGTTGATGCCTGATTTCTTGAAGTTCCACAGGAATAACCGATAAAATATCCCAAGCATGGAGTCCACTGGAAGAAAAACCGGAGAAAATCCATTATTTTCACCATACTGTGGAGACAAAACAGCCATATGCCGTGACAGAGCCTTTCCGAAAGGCTCCCGCTTCCCGATGCGTCCTATGCTTTCTGATCGTTGAGGCGTTTCAGGGCGGCGGCACATTCGGCGCTGCCGAGATCCGCGCCCTTCCTGTACCAGACGGCGGCCTGTACCGGATCGGCCTTGACGTCCTTACCCTGTTCGTACATTTGGCCGAGGTGCAGACAAGCGTCGGCATCGCCGGCGTCAGCGGCTTTCTCATAGTAGCCGAGCGCCTTATCCTTATCCTGGCCCACGCCGTAGCCCTTGGCATACAGATCGCCGATGGCGCTGTAGGCGAGGGCATAGCCCTGATCAGCCGCTTTCTGGAACCAGCTCATGGCTGAGGCGTAATCTTTTTTGCCTTCCATATGGAGTTGCCCAAGCTTGGCCTGAGCGGCGGCATAGCCCTGATTGGCGGCGGAGGTGAACAGCGCGGCGGCTTGTTCCGTATCCTTCTTTACCCCGCGGCCCAGTTCATACATCAGGCCGAGCAGGTATTCGGCGTCGGGGTGCTCCAGTTTGGCGAGCGGCTCCACGATAATGAACGCTTCTTCGTAGCTGCCGTTGTCGTAGGCTTTTTGGGCCTGCTCAACTGAGGGGGGCGGGGTTTCCTTCGCCGGATCTGCGGAAGCCGGAGCCTGTGTCTTTGCGTCGGCCTTGGCATCTTTTGGGGCGTCCGCTTTGGCTTCAGCGGGTTTGGCTGCCGCCGGTTTACCCACCGCCGCCGCGGTAGGCTTGGTCGCTTGCGCATGTTCTTCTATGGCGAGGGCTTCCGCCGCCGGAGCCAAGGAAAGCAGCGTAACGGCAACGATGGCGGGGACAACCTCTTTCGGATTGATCATGATAGACCCTCCTGTCGGGGTAGAGGGCGAGCGGCCGGAATCCCCGGCCTGCTGGGGCGGAGGCGTTTCGGCCCTTGGGGTATAGAAAATCGGCTCCCACGCTAGAGGTCAATGATTTACCGTAATGATATGGCTGTGGTGGGGAAAATCGGGGGAAGGGGGAGGGAAACTTTCTGCAGAAAGTTTC
>URTO01000254.1 GCA_900550745.1 uncultured Desulfovibrio sp.
CGGTGAACATGCGGCCTTTTTCTCCGGTTTTCCCATCGGCGGAATCCATGCCCAAGGCCTTTTGCCGGTTATTCCTTTGGAATTTCAAGGAAAAAGCATCAACCGTTTTCTAGGCCGTGTCGTCAGTTGGATATAATCTGTTGAAATTATTTAGCTATTTTTCAAGCTATAAAAAGATTGTTTTTAATAGTTTCAAATAATTGCATGTAAAACGACGACACGGCCTAGGGCACGGCCAAGGAAAATGGAATATGTCTTGTGTGGCCTCAAAACGGTGTATGCAGGGCTGGCAGAAGCTGGCCGATGGCGCGCGGGGATGCCCAAGGAGAGGCCCCAAACGGGGCTGTGCGGTGTTGTGGGCCTTCGATGAGCTCGCGCCTTCCAGGAGAGGCCCCGAAACGGGGCTGTGCGGAAGGCGTGAACGGTGCAACGCCCCTTTCCCAAGACAGCCGGGATGTGCGGGGGAAGGGCACGGAAGGAAAGGCGCGGGAGGTTCCGGCGGCTTTTCCTTCACGGCAAAAAAGGTGGCAAAACAAGGCGAAACGTGTATACTGCGGCGGCATTCTGCAATAACAGGAAGAAGATAGAACGAATGGCGCGGCCCCAAAAGCTGGGGCAGCCCCGCCGTCCTGTTTTTGGGGCGGCTCATCGTCCATCGGGAGAGTTTCATGAAGAAATGGCTTTTGGCGACGCGGCCTTGGTCGTTCACCGCGTCCGTAATCCCCCTGACGCTTGGGGCGGCTCTGGCGTGGGCTTCGGATGCCGCCCATGCCGGGCTGTTCCTGCTCACGCTTCTGGGCGGCGTCGCGATTCAGACGGGCACGAATATGCTGAACATCTACGGCGACTACCTAAGCGGCGTGGATACCGAAGCTTCCGCCCACGGCGAATCGCCCATCCTCCTCGGCCTCATCAGCCCCGAAGCCATGCGGCGGGGCGGCCTCATCGCCCTGTGCGTGGCCTTTGCCGTGGGCATCGTGCTGGGGTTCGCCTGCGGCTGGCCGATCCTCGCCTTCGGCCTTGTGGGCATTGCGGGCGGCTACGGCTACACCAGCGGCTTCTGGCCTTACAAATACCACGCCTGCGGCCCGGTGATGGTGTTCCTGCTCATGGGGCCGCTTATGGCGCTTCCCGCCTACTACATTCAGGGGGGCTCCCTCGACTGGCGGCCCTTCCTCGCCTCCCTGCCCATTGCGTGCCTCGTCACCAGCATCATGCACGCCAACGACATCCGTGACATCGCGCACGACCGCGAGGCCGGGATCACGACCCTCGCTATGCTGTTGGGCCGCAGGAAAGCCTTGTGCCTGTACGCGGCCCTGTGCGTAGGCGCATACGGCTTCCTGCTGCCCCTCGCCGCATTCGGCGTCGTGCCGCCGTCCGGCCTGCTGCCTTTCGTGCTTGCGCCGGGCCTGTGGCGCACGCTGCGGACGCTCGGAACCCGGCCCTTTCCCGAAGCCGAGCTTGTATCGCTGGACGGCGTATCCGCGAGGCACCATTTCCTGTTCGGGTTGCTGCTCATCGCCGGGATACTGCTGCCGCGCGGCCTTGAGCTGGCGCAGGGCCTGATCAAGGGGCTGTCCGCATGACGCCGCGCATCCCCACGGCGGGGCAGGTGTGCGGCACGCTGGCGCTGGCCGCTTTCTTCTGGTGGGTGAATTTCGGCCTGCACTGGGTCAATTTCTGGATCGGCATGGGCACGGCGGCCTCGGCGCTGGCCTTGCTTTCGTTTTGGTTCGCGGGTGTTCCCATGAAGCGGGCGGAGTGGGCGGGGCGGGCCGTGCTCATCGGCCTCGTTTCGGCGGCGCTCCTCTATGCGGTTTTCGCGCTCGGCAATACGCTTTCCGGCTGGCTGTTCCGCTTTGCGCCGCATCAGGTATCGGCCATCTACGACATCCGCCATGAAGGTTCGCCGCTCGTCATGGCGCTGGTGCTGCTGTTCATCACCAGCCCCGCCGAAGAGGTTTTCTGGCGCGGCTTCATCCAGCGCTGGTTCATGCACCGCTTCGGCGGCAAGGCCGGATGGCTCCTTGCGGTGTGCGTTTACGCGGGCGTCCACGTTTTCTCAGGGAACTTCATGCTGGTCATGGCCGCATTGACGGCGGGGCTGTTCTGGGGCTGGCTCTACTGGAAAACCGGCAGCCTCGTCCCCTGTATCCTTTCCCACGCCTTCTGGACGGTCGCCGTGTTCATCCTCTGGCCCCTGACGCCGGGCGTCTGAGGGGCCGGAAAGGAAGGCGTTGACCATAAAAGAGGCGGGGTTGTTCCCCGCCTTTTTGGTGCCGTCCGGCTACAGCGCCTTGAGCAGCATCCTGATGCCCACGACGATGAGCAGGAGGGCGAAGCATTTCTTGAGCTTGGGCACAGGAAGGGTCTGGGCGAGGCGCGCGCCCAGCGGGGCGGTGAACATGCTGACGACGACGATGCCGAACAGCCCCGGAAGGTAAATGTAGCCGAAGGAATAGGGCGGCAGGTTCGCGGCGTTCCAGCCGTTCACGATGTAGCCGAAGCACCCGGCAAGGGCGATGGGGAAGCCGATGGCCGCCGAGGTGCCGATGGCCTTGCGCATGTCCAGATTGTTCCAGAGCAGGAAGGGCACGGAGAGCGTGCCGCCGCCGATCCCCACGAGGCTCGACACCACGCCGATGATCCCGCCCGCGGCGCTCATGCCCGCGAAGCCGGGCAGGTGGCGGGACGGCTTGGGCTTTTTGCCGCTGAGCATCTGGGTGACCACGAAGAAGAGGAAGGCCACGAAAAAGAGCTGGAGGAACCGCGCCGGGACGTGGGAAGCCAGGAACGACCCGCAGAACGTGCCGATCAGGATGCCGGGGGTGATGTTCCGCACGGCGTCCCACCGGACGCCCTTGTTGCGGCTGTGGGCCAGCGAGCTGGAAACCGACGTGAACATGATGCTGCCCATGGACGTCCCAAGGGCCATGAGCATGAGCACATCCGGCGGGAAGTTTTGCCAGCCGAAGGCGAAGACGAGCATGGGCACGATGACGATGCCCCCGCCCACGCCGAGAAGCCCCGCCAGAACGCCCGCGACAGCTCCGAGCAAACAGTAAACAACCAGTGAAATCAGCATGTCAGTCCCTCACGGTGGCGAAAAGGTGTTTGTGGATGACCGTATCGATATGCTCTTCGAGGGCCTTGCGGCTGTCTTCCGGGGATCGCCGCTCAAGCGCGTCGATGATGCGCAGGTGGGAGGAAACCGAGAACTGTCGCCACGGCGTGTCCCGCAGCTCCGGGGTGCGCCCCTTGGCGTAGATGCGGTTCAGCCGGGCGACGGTGTCTATAAGCAGTTTGTTGCCCGTGCATTCGGCGAGGGCAAGGTGGAACTTGGCGTCGAGATCGCCGTCGCTCTCGCCGACGAGCAGGCGACGCTGCTGATCGCAGGCGATGATCTTGAGGCGGTCAAGCTGTTCGGAGGTATGGCGCACGGCGGCGATTTCCGCAATGCCCGGCTCCACGATGCGGCGGTATTCCGTCACCTCGTCGAACATCAGGCCTTCGGAATCCACGGCTTCAAGGATGGCCTCCTTGAGCGGCTCCATGTCGGGCACGCGGACATACGTCCCGTCCCCTTGCCTGCTTTCGAGGAGCCCCTTTGCGGCAAGGGCGCGGATGGCCTCGCGCACGCTGCTGCGGGAAACGCCGAACGACTCGGCAAGGGCGCGTTCCGGGGGCAGTTTGTCCCCGTCGCGGAAATGGCCTTCCGCCATGAATTGCCGGAGGCGTTCCGTGAGCTTCTGATAGCTCCGGTGCGGGCGGCCGGAGAGAGGATCTGTCTTGGTCATGATGGTTCCTTATTGAATTGGTAAGACCAATACGGCCATTGGGCAATTCTGTCAACCATAATCAGACCACTCAAACCATTTAAGGAGCTATCCAGCGGCATACCTTTGGCATACCTTAAACGGGGGCGCCACAGGAAATGGCCGAAGGTTTTCTTCTTGAAGTTCCAACGGATAGCCACAAAATGCCTCAGACGTGGAGCCCGCCAACGGGAAAAGTGAAAAAGCTCTGTTTCT
>URTO01000255.1 GCA_900550745.1 uncultured Desulfovibrio sp.
CGGGCTCCACGGCTAAGGCATTTTTCCGGTTATCCCTTTGGAGCTTCAAGGAAAAAGCATCAACCATTTTCTATAACACAGCCTTTCTTTTTGATTCTCCCGCCGCCCCCCTTTTCTCTTTCCATAACAACGGCCCGGAAGCACTCTAACGCCGCGTGCAAGCATTCTCATCACGTCCCGCTATGCGCCCTTTTTCACGTTACGATTTTTTGATGACCCGATTGACACGGCCCCATCGTTGCCGTAGCCTCCGAATACCCTTATACTGGGCTGTTCCAAAGTGGAGGAGGGCGGCATTGTTCTTCCCGGAGGGGGAACATGCTTGCCTGAAAGGGCATTGTCCTGAGGCCGCGTCCTGCAATGCGCGGCATTTCTTCCGTTAGATATGCCCGGTCTCGCCGTCTTTGCGGATGAAATGCCGGATGGATGCAAAAGGGGTTCCGACCATTTTGATCCACGCATGCGGTCGATATGTTGTCGGTCGCTGAAAAGGAGAAGCGTATGCGTATTGCCGTTGGTCTGGGAAAAGAGAATGTCGAGGCGCGGCTGGAACGGCAGGGGGTATCCCGCCGGGATTTCCTGAAATTCTGTAGCATGGTCGCCGTGACGATGGGCATGGGGACCGGATTTGCCGAGCAGGTCGCGCGGGCGCTGACCATGCCCCGCCGCCCTTCCGTGGTGTACCTGCACAACGCCGAGTGCACGGGCTGCTCGGAAGCCCTGCTGCGGACGGGGCAGCCGTTCATTGATGAACTGATTTTGGATACGATTTCGCTCGATTACCATGAAACCATCATGGCTGCCGCGGGCGAAGCCGCCGAAGCAGCTCTGGAGCAGGCCATTTCCGCCCCTGAAGGCTTCATCTGCGTCGTGGAAGGGGCCATCCCCACGGCGAATGAAGGCAAATACGGCTACATCGCCGGGCATACCATGCTCGACATCTGCGGCCGCATCCTTCCTAAGGCCAAGGCCGTGGTCGCCTACGGCACCTGTGCCGCGTTCGGCGGCGTGCAGGCGGCCAAGCCCAACCCCACCGGCGCAATGGGCGTCAACGAGTGCTTCGGCGCGAAGGGCGTCAAGGCCATCAATATCGGCGGCTGCCCTCCGAACCCGCTGAACCTCGTAGGGACGCTGGTCGCCTTCCTGCGCGGCGACAAGATCGAGCTCGACGCCAACAACCGTCCCATGATGTTCTTCGGCAGCAGCGTGCATGACCTGTGTGAGCGCCGGGAACATTTCGACAACGGCGAATTTGCTCCCTCCTTCGACTCTGAAGAGGCCCGCAACGGCTGGTGCTTGTATGAGCTGGGCTGCAAGGGGCCGGAGACCATGAACAACTGCCCGAAGGTCAAATTCAACGAAACCAACTGGCCCGTGGGCGCAGGGCATCCGTGCATCGGCTGCAGCGAGCCCGGTTTCTGGGACAACCTGTCCCCGTTCTATGAAAACTAGAGGGAGCACCCATGAGCGAAGCCAGAAAAACACCCCAGAGCCATTTTACCGGACCTGTCGTCATCGATCCCCTGACCCGTATCGAAGGCCATCTGCGCATTGAAGTGGAGGTGAAGGACGGGCGCGTCAGCGAAGCCCGCAGCGTCGGCACCCTGTATCGCGGCCTTGAGACGATTTTGGTCGGGCGCGACCCCCGCGACGTGCAGCACTTTACGCAGCGTACCTGCGGCGTGTGCACCTATACCCACGCGCTGGCCTCCACCAGTGCCCTCGAAGCCGCGATCAAGGTGGAAATCCCCAAGAACGCCACCTACATCCGAAACCTCGTGCTTGGGATGCTGTATCTGCACGACCACATTGTGCATTTCTATCATCTGCACGCCCTTGATTTTGTGGACGTGACCAGCGCGCTTCAGGCCGATCCGGTCAAGGCCGCCAAAATCTGCTCGTCCGTTTCCCCGCGCCCCGTGTCGGCGGAGGACTTCAAGGCGGTGCAGGCCAAGCTGAAAGCCTTTGTGGAAAGCGGCCAGCTCGGCCCGTTCACCAACGCCTACTTCCTCGGCGGGCATCCCGCCTACTATCTCGATCCTGAAGCGAACCTCATCGCCACGGCGCACTACCTTGAAGCCCTGCGGCTGCAGGTCAAGGCGGCGCGGGCTATGGCGGTGTTCGGCGCGAAGAACCCGCATACCCAGTTCCTCGTGGCGGGCGGCGTGACCTGCTACGAAAGCCTGACGCCGGAGCGCATTGCCGAATTTGAAGGCTTGTATAAGGAAGTCAACGACTTCGTGAATCAGGTCTACATCCCGGATCTGCTGCTTGTCGGCGGCGCGTACAAGGACTGGGCCAAGATCGGCGGCACGACCAACTTTATGACCTTCGGCGAGTTCCCCGGAGACGAGCGCAATCTCGAATCCCGGTGGTTCAAGCCCGGCGTGGTGTTCGACCACAAGCTGGAAGTCCTGCCTTTCGATCCCTCGAAGATCGAGGAGCATGTGCGGCACAGTTGGTATGCTGGCGATGCTGTTCATAAGCCGTTCCAGGGTGTTACCGAGCCCAAGTTTACCTTTATGGGCGAAAAGGATCGCTATTCGTGGATGAAGGCGCCCCGTTACGACGGGCGCGCTATGGAAACCGGCCCGCTCGCGCAGGTTCTGGTGGCCTATCTCAAGGGCAACGCCGAGGTCGTCCCGGTGGTCGACGGTGTGCTCCAGACCCTCAGTCTGACGCCCGGCGATCTGTTCTCCACGCTCGGCAGAACCGCCGCGCGCGGCATCGAAACCGCCGTCATCGCCAAGAAGACCGGTGAGATGTTGCAGGAATACAAGGAAAACGTGGCTTCCGGCGACAAGAAGATCGTCGAGAACTGCGAAGTGCCGGACAAGGGCGAAGGTGTGGGCTTTGTGAACGCGCCCCGCGGCGGGCTCTCTCACTGGCTGGTCATCGAGGGCAAGAAGGTGGCCAATTTCCAGCTTGTGGTGCCTTCCACATGGAACCTCGGCCCGCGTTGTTCAAAGGGCATTCCGAGCGCGGTGGAAGAGGCGCTTGTCAATACGCCCATCGCCGATCCCAAGCGCCCGGTCGAAATCCTGCGTACGGTTCATTCGTTCGATCCCTGCCTTGCCTGCGCGGTGCATGTGATCGACGGCAGGACGAATGAAGTCAGCAAGTTCCAGATATTGTAAGTGAAAACGGGAGAACGGAAGATGGCTGAACAGGTGCTGGTTTTGGGTGTAGGCAATATTCTGTTCTCCGACGAGGCTATCGGGGTGCGCACGGTTGAGCATCTGCAGCAGTGCGCATCCCTGCCTGAAAACGTATTGCTCATGGACGGCGGCACGCTCGGCATCCGGCTGATGGACGCCATCATGGGGTGTGATCTGCTGATTGTGGTGGATGCCGTCCTTGGCGGCGGCGAGCCGGGAACCCTGTACCGTTTGGAAGGCGAGGGGCTGCGCGAGAGTATGAGTTTCCGTGACTCCATGCATCAGACGGATCTGGTCGATACGCTGATTTACTGCGATTTGGCGGGGCACAGGCCGGATGCGGTCGTGCTTGGTATGGAGCCCGCTGATTACCACACGATGGAGATCGGGCTGACCCCGGTCTGTCAGGAGCGCCTGCCCGATCTGGCCGGGAAGGTCGTCGAAGAGCTGCGCGCACGCGGGGTTATCGCGTAGTGTCAGGCTAACGAAAAGATTGTGGGGAAGTGAGGGGGAAACCTTTCTGGAGAAAAGGGGAGAGCTCCCTCAAGCTTTTCTCTCTTCCCAAAAACTGTCAGTGCGGCTTGCGTTCATCCCTCCTTTTCCAATTCCAAATTCCAAGTACTTTTGATTTCACCGAATCTCTGTTCGCAGTTTTTCCAGCGCAGATGACCTTGGAACGCTACGCTTCCCAAGAAAAATGTCTGTAGGGCACATATTTTTTGGGGGTGGGAACAATGAAGAGGGGGAAAGCGTCGTCCGTGGCGCGCTCAGAACGCTTTTTTCAGCTCACGCCGGAAAAGAGCCCTTTCGGGTTGCCTCCCCATTTTATGAAAGCCTTAGATCGTGTCGTCAATTAGATATAATG
>URTO01000256.1 GCA_900550745.1 uncultured Desulfovibrio sp.
AGTTTGGTGAAGACAATGGAATGTACATAATCGGTCATTGTTTGGTTTGGCATTCCCAACTTGCTCCCTGGTTCTGTCTGATATCAGCGGGTGGCATAAAGCTACCGGCGACAAGATCATGCTTGAAGAGGTCAGCAATCCATTTGGCATCTTTCTTGTCAGTTTTCTTTCCACGGATAGCTTTAACATATTTAGGATGAGCAAGAACAATGTTGCAATCTTTTTCCAGAACATTGTAAATAGGAATCCAGTATTTACCGGTAGATTCCATGCAGACATCCTTACAATGATTGTCAAGCAGCCACTGTAACAATTCCTTTAACCCTTGTGTGAAGGTTGAGAAACGATGGCGCTTGTAGGTGGTAACACCTTGTTTGTTAGTGGAAGCGATGCAGGCAACAACAAAAGTTTTGTGAACATCAATACCACAACAGATTTGATACACAATTTTTAAAGCCATAGGGACTCCTTTCAGAACCAGAAGGTTCACTAAAGATTATAGGGAGAGACGGCATTGACTGAACGCCTCCGCAGCGCGGACGCCCGCCCCGCCGTCCTACGCCTTTCGGCGGCCCCTCCGCCCCTCCCGGAACGGGGCGCCCCGCCCGCACGGGCCATACATTCGCACTTCACGTCTTCCGGGGTTCGGATCAGGGGATGCCTCGCCCGCACAGGCCATGCATGTCTGGCGGCCTTCTTGTCCGCGGCCCTGCTCCTTCTCGCCCTGTCCGCCGCGGCCCCGGCCTCCGCCTCCCCGGAAGACAACAGCCTTATTGTAGCGCTGGAACGGTTCCCGGACGGCTTCAACCCCGCCGTAGCCAGCGGCAGCCTGACCAGCCAAATCGGGGCGCAGCTGTTCGCCGGGCTGGTCCGTATTGGAAAGGACGGCCCCATCCCCTACCTTGCGGAATCGTGGGACATCGATCCCCAAGCCAGACGGTTCCGGTTTCATCTCCGCAAAGGCGCTACCTTCCATGACGGTACCCCGATCACAGCCAATGACGTGGCCTTTTCCATCCGCGCGGCGCAGCGGCACCATCCTTTCCGCTCCATGCTCGAAGCCGTGGACAAGGCCGTCCCGGTGGACGACCTGACGCTTGATCTGGAAACGTCCATCCCACAGCCCGCCCTGCTCAAGTGTTTCATCCCCGCACTGGTCCCTATCCTGCCCGCCCATATCTACGGAGACGGCACGCCCATCGACACCCATCCCGCCAACCTGCGGGCCGTGGGTTCCGGCCCGTTCCGCCTTGCCTCGCTGGAAGAAGGGAAAGCCATCGTCCTCGAACGCTACAAGGGCTTTTTCCTCCCCGGCAAGCCGCGCCTCGACCGGATCATCTTCCGCGTCTATTGGGACCAAAACGAAATCCCGCTTGCGATCATGCAGGGTGAGGCCGACCTCTACGCCTTCTCTTCCCTGTCGGATGAAGAACGCATTTTCCGATCCAATCCGGCCATTGAAGTCACGCGGAAGGAATTTTCCCTCCTCCATCCCTTTGCCCTGCTGACCTTCAACGTGCGCAACCCGATTTTCCGCTCGCCCGAAGTCCGCAAAGCCCTCGCCATGAGCATCGACAACAAGGCGCTGGCCCAATCCGTGCCCGGCGGCGTCCAGCCTATGTACGGCCCCATCCCGCCCGGATCGGCATGGCATTCGCCCGTGTCCACGCCCTACGATCCCGATGAGGCCAACCGTATCCTCGACCGTGCGGGCTATCCGCGCGACGAAAACGGCATCCGCTTCACCGTGGAAATCGATTATGAACCTTCCGCCCAGTTTTCTTTGTCCATCCTCAAGTACCTGCAAAGCCAGTTCATCAGGACTATCGGCGTCTACTTTCGGATACGCACGGCGGAAGGCCCGGATTCATGGGCGAACCGCGTCACAAGCGGCGCGTTCGACGTGACGATGGACGAGCTGTACGGCTGGCACGACCCCTCCATCGGCATTGAACGCATCTACGCGACCAACACAACGCCGATCCTGTGGTCGAACATGAGCCATTACAGCAACCCTGAAGTGGACGCCCTTTTCCGCGCAGCCTCCGCCGAAAAGGATCCGAAAAGACGCAAGGCGCTGTACGCCGGACTTCAGGAGCGCCTTTCCCGCGAACACGTCGCCCTCTGGCTCTGCACCATCCCCTACGCCACGATCCGCAACCGCAACGTCCTGCACGTCGCGGATCAGCCTTTCGGCGTCCTTTCACCGCTGGACGAAGCCTGTTGGAAACGCCCATGAGCATCATGGACAAGAGCATCGCCTCCCGCATCGCCCTGCTGCTCGGGCTGTTCTGCCTCGTGCTGTGCGCGTTCCTCATTTCGCTGCTCCAGCTCCTCAAGATGCTGTCCGAAGAGGCGGACGAAACCGTCAACGTCGCTTTGCCCAACATGGCCATCGCTTCCTACATCAGCAAGGAGAGCGAGTGGGCGAAGGGCATCCTCCACGACAGCATCCTGTGCCGCGACCGTTTCGTCCACCTCGGAGTCGTGCAGGAAATCGAGGCCCGGCGTTTTCCCGAAAACGTGCTGGAAAGCCTCGAAGCGCTTGCCGTCGATCCTGGGGTCAAAGAAAAGATAAAGAACAACTTGAATGAATTGAACGGAATCCTTGCGGGCACGAACCAGGCCGTCGCCCAACGCATCGACAACCTGCGCAACACGGAACGGCTCGTAAAGCGTATCCGCACCCTCAACGCGGACTTGCCGCAGCTTGAGCGGGAGCTGTACGCCTCGGGCATGAAGCCGGGCGATCCGGGCTTCAACGTCTGGAAGACCGCCTACTCCGACGTGCTCACCGCCATGCTCCTGCTGTCCATGCACCATGACCGGCCCTATTCCCTGCGCCTCAAGAGCGAAATCCGCACCGACGTCAAACGCCTGCTGCGCTCGGCGGAGGCCAGCCCCTTTTCCGGGCGTCTGAAAAAACTCTCCAGCGATGCGGCCACAATGGCCCTCGCGGAAGACGGCCTTCTTGCTCTGTATGAGGAATACACGGCGCTGGAAAGCACGCTGGATACCCTCAAGATCACCCATCAATATACCTCAAACAGCCTCATCGAGTCGGCCAACGCCGTTTCCCAGCAGTCATGGACGAGCATTCAGGCGTCCAAAAAGACGCTCGCGGAGCGCTACGCGATCATCGTGGCCACTGTGGGGGTAACCTTCTTCCTTGCCGTGTTCCTCGCGCTGTTTATCTACCGCTCCATCGTCCGCAACGTGGTGGACCCCATCAAGCGGCTGAACAATTGTATGCTTGACCGGGTGAACCGCATCCCGACGCCATTCCCCGAATCCGTGCGCTACGAGCTGGCGGAAATGACCTCCTCGGTACGGTACTTCACATCGGAGATCGAGAAGCACGAACAGGAACTGCTCCATTCCCACGAAAATCTGGAAAAGCAGGTTGCCGAACGCACGTACGAACTCAAGGCGCTTTCGGAAAAGCTCCTCATGGCGCAGGAGAGCGAACGCTTCAAGCTCGCCTCCGAGCTGCACGACAACATCGGAGCCACCCTCGGCGCGATCAAGTTCGGCATGGAGCGTTCCCTGCGCTCCGTGCGCTCCCTGCCCGAACACGAACTCCAGCCGGACATCTGCGACACGCTTTCGACCTCGGTTTCGTTGGTCAAGAAACTGGCGACCCATCTCCGCCGCATCCAGAACGAGCTCCGCCCGCCTCAGCTTGAGCTTGGGCTTGAGGCCACCATCGCGGACTTCTGCGAAGAATATGAACGTGTTTTCGCGCACATGCCGATTGAGCTTTCCATTGCGCTCGACGAGGAAAAACTGCCGCCGAATCTGCCCATCGTGATCTTCCGCATCATTCAGGAAGCCCTCAGCAACATCGTCAAGCACAGCGGGGCGACCCGCGCCTCCGTTTCCCTCGGCATGGACGGCGACGCCCTCCGGCTCGTCATCAGAGATGACGGCAAGGGCTTTTCGGTCGCGGAAAAGCTCGCCGACGTGAGCGTGAAGTCCGGCCTTGGCCTCAAGAGCATCCGCGAGCGTGCACAGCTC
>URTO01000257.1 GCA_900550745.1 uncultured Desulfovibrio sp.
ATCCTCCATATCAGAGCCATAAAACAGGCTCGTGCAACATGGCGGCAGCCAAATGCTATGGCAGAGCCTTGTAAAAAAGCCCCTCCCGTGGAACTCCGGCGACAGGGGAACTGCGGAAATGCCGCCGGGCGGAAGCCGGGCAGCCGGAGGGTTGGCGAAAAAGGTACGGCGCTCCGATGAACGGGGACAAAGATAGGCGGTGACAAACCGGAAGGTGCTGACAAAAGGCCTTTCCTGTGTTCTTCTTTGCCCTCGTCCGCGTGCCCGCCCCGCTGATCACACATGCCTTGGAACCGGAGAACGGAAGGCACAGGAAACGATGCGGCCTCACGTGTGCCGTCAGGATGATTCCCCGTCCGAGAAAACCACATAAAGGATCCATTCATGAGCACCCCTTACGATTCCCAGCAGGTCAAGACGATCCTCACCGAACGCGGCGCGCAGGTGGAGGCGTACCTTCAGCATTGCCTCGACGCCATTCCCATGCAGGGACGACTCAAGGAAGCCATGTATTACAGCCTCCTCGCGGGCGGCAAGCGCCTCCGCCCGGTGCTGTGCCTGTCCACCGCCGCCCTGTTCGGCCTGAGCGCCGAAGCGGTGATGCCCTTCGCCGCCTCGCTGGAAATGATCCACACGTATTCCCTTATCCATGACGATCTGCCCGCGATGGACGACGACGATCTGCGCCGGGGCCGCCCCTCCTGCCACAAGGCCTTTGATGAAGCCACCGCCATCCTTGCAGGCGACGCCCTGCTGACCGACGCTTTTGGGTTTATGGCCTCCACCGTGAAGGATATTCCCGCCGGGCGGGTGCTTGAGGCGTTGGCGTCCGTCTCCTCCGCCGCCGGTTCCGTGGGCATGGTCGGCGGGCAGATCCTCGATATGGGCTGCACCGGGAAAACGGACGTGCCGCTGGAAACCCTGCAAACGCTCCATGCCCTCAAGACCGGGGCCATGTTCCGCGTGGCCTGCGTCAGCGGCGGCCTCCTCGCCGGGGCCTCGGAATCCGATATTGCCGGCCTGCGCGCCTACGGCGAGGCGCTCGGCGTCACCTTCCAAATTGTCGACGACATCCTTGACGAAACCTCCGATACCGCCACGCTCGGAAAACCGGCCGGAAGCGACGCCGAAATGGGCAAGACGACATACCCTTCGCTCATGGGGCTCGACCGCAGCCGTGAATTGGCGCAGGAATTCGCCGAAAAAGCCGTCGAGAGCCTGAGCCCCTTCTCCGGACAGGATGCCGCATTCCTCAAGGGGCTCGCGCTGATGCTGGTGACGCGCAAGAAATAACGGCCCTGAAAAAACGGCGGAGCAAAACGTCCCCGTCCCGCAGCGGGGACGCCGCCCCCCTATAAGGGGCATTCGCCTTTTCAATGGTTTTCTCAAAAATTCACTTTAAGTTTCATATAGTTGAATACATGGTTCATTAAAAGTGCGAAAGTTTCCCCTCTAAGGCCCGTTTGCCAATTCAATGAGGCAGAGCTATACAGGGAGTTCCGCACACCACAAAGCAGGCAACCCCGCCCAAGCCCCGGCAACCTGCCCAGACCACAGGAACGCACTCTTCATGAACGAAACGGATAGCCCCCTTCCTCCCCTTCTCGCCCGCATCACGCACCCTTCCATGGTGGCGGATCTGTCCCTCGCCGAAAAGCAAATCTTGGCGACGGAACTGCGCCAGACCATTATCCGCACGGTTGCCGCCAACGGGGGGCATCTGGCTCCCTCGCTCGGCGTCGTCGAACTGACGCTCGCGCTTCTTTCCGTATTCAACCCTGAGGAAGACAAGCTCGTCTGGGATGTGGGGCACCAGAGCTACGCGTGGAAGCTGCTGACCGGAAGGTCGGAAAACTTCCATACGTTGCGCCAGCTTGGAGGCATCAGCGGTTTTCCGAAAATCGAGGAAAGCCCGTTCGATCATTTCGGCGTCGGGCACTCCTCGACATCCGTTTCCGCGGCCCTCGGCATGGCGATGGCGCGGGATCTGGCGGGAAAGAAAAACCATGTGCTCGCGGTCATCGGAGACGGCTCCCTCACCGGGGGGCTGGCCTTTGAAGGCCTGAACCAAGCGGGCGACATGGGGCGGCGCCTTATTGTTGTCCTGAACGACAATGAGATGTCGATCTCCCACAATGTCGGGGCGTTGTCCCTCTTCCTCAGCCGCAACATGGAGCGCGGCTGGGCGCGCAGGGTACGCCGGGAAGTCAAGGACTGGCTCAAGTCTATCCCCGGCATCGGTGACGAAATGGCGGAATACGCCCACCGCACGCACCGCAGCCTCAAGACCGTCTTCACGCCGGGCATGCTTTTCGAGGCCCTGCGCTTCAACTACATCGGCCCGGTGAACGGGCATAATATCGAAGAATTGGAACGCCATCTGAAAATGGCGGCTTCCATCGACGATCAGCCGGTTCTGCTGCACGTGCTCACCCGCAAGGGGAAAGGATACCCGCCCGCCGAGGCCCAGCCTTCCAAGTTCCACGGGCTCGGCAAGTTCGACGTCGCCACAGGCCAGACGCAGCCCAAACCAGCCGGAGCGCCCCCGACCTATACCGACGTTTTTGGGGAAACCCTCTGCCGGCTCGCCAAAGAGGACGACCGCATCGTGGCCGTGACCGCCGCCATGTCCAGCGGCACGGGAACGGGGCATTTCAAATCCCGTTTTCCCGCCCGCTTCACGGATGTGGGCATCTGCGAACAGCACGCCGTCACCTTCGCGGCGGGCCTCGCCTCGCAAGGTTACCGTCCCTTTGTGGCAATCTATTCCACCTTTACCCAGCGCGCCTATGATCAGATCATCCATGACGTGTGCATTCAGAAGCTGCCCGTGACGCTTTGCCTTGACCGGGCGGGGCTGGTGGGCGAAGACGGCCCCACGCATCACGGGGCGTTCGATCTTTCCTTCCTCCGCCACATCCCGAACATCAAGATACTCGCCCCCCGCGACGAGCCCGAATTGCAGGCCGCGCTGATCACTTCCCTGAGCCTCGGCCAGCCGCTGGCCATCCGTTATCCCCGCGGCTCCGCTCCCGGCCATCCCCTGCCCAACGCCGAACCGCTGATTTCCCTGCCGCCCCTCCCCCTCGGCGAGGGCGAACTGCTCCGCGAAGGCACGGATGCCGTGGTTGTTGCGGTAGGGAGCATGGTGGTCGCGGCACAGAACGCCGCCGAAAGGCTTTTCGCCGAGACGGGCCGCAGCGTAGCCGTGTTCGACGCCCGTTGGATCAAGCCCCTGCCTGAAAAGCAGCTTCTCGATATGGCAAGCCGCTTTGACCGCATCCTGTTCGCCGAGGAAAACGCCCTTGCCGGAGGCTTCTCTTCCGCCGTGCTGGAACTCCTCGTCGACAACGGGGCCCTGCACGGGCAGCGCATCAAGCGCATCGGCCTGCCCGACGCGTTTGTGGAGCACGGCACGCAAGCCCAACTCCGCCACCGCCTTGGCCTTGATGATGAGGGGATCTATTTGACATTAAAGGCGTTGCTGGAAGAGCAATGAACTTGTTGAGACAAAGAAAAAGGGCACTTTTGGGGTGAGGCCCTCCCTGCGTTCCTATTCCTTCCCCTCCTTTCCCAAGGCGTTCGGCTGGTGGAAAGGTGCGCAGCGAGGGCCACTCCTGCCAAAAGGAAAGAACTTTTCTGACAAAGAAGCAACGGAGCCGCCTGAACGGAATGCGTTCAGGCGGCTTTGTTCGTTGGTTGGGAAGGCCAATGCGAGGGGTAACAACGACAAAAGGTTGGCTGTGCCATAGAAAACGGCTGATGCTTTTTCCTTGAAGTTCCAGAAGTTCCAAAGGGATAACCAGCAAAATGCCTTGGCTATGGATTCCGCCGATAGGAAAGCTGGAGAAAAAAGCCGTATTTTCACCGCACGGCAGAGATGAAACAACCACATGCCGTGACAGAGCCAAACGGTTTAGAAAGATGGGATGACAGAAAAAACCGAGAGTGAAGAGATAGAGAGAGAGAGAGAGAAAGAAAGAAAGACAAAGACAGAG
>URTO01000258.1 GCA_900550745.1 uncultured Desulfovibrio sp.
CTAGTGTCCGTACATTCAAGGAGAAGAATATGTTCAGAGTATTGTCCCTCGCTCTTGTGGCTTGTGTGCTGATGGCGGGTTCCGCTTTCGCCGATATGAAAATCGGCGTGTTCAACTCTCAGGCCGTTGCTATGGACAGCGACGCTGCCAAGGCCGCCCAGCAGAAGCTGCAGTCGCAGTTCGGCGCCGAAAAGACGCAGCTTGAAAAGCAGGCGAAGGATCTGCAGGCCAAGGGTGAAGCCCTTCAGGCCCAGGTCGCCAAGATGTCCGCCAAGGAACGCGAAGACAAGCAGATGGAATTCCTCCGCCTGCGCCGCGCTTTTGAGGAAAAGTCCCGCAACTTCGCCCGTAAGGTGGAAAACACCGAAAACCAGATCCGTCAGAGCATGGCTCAGCAGATCTACGACGCCGCCACCACGATCGCCAAGCAGCAGAAGCTCGATCTCATCCTCGACGCCGCTGCCGGCAGTGTGATGTACGCCACCCCCACCCTTGACATCACCAAGCCCGTCCTCGCTGAAGTCAACCGTCTGTGGAAGGCCGGCGGCAGCAAGTTCCCGGAACCCAAGACCGGTAAGAAGTAAATGGCTGCCCGTAAACTCTCCGAAATCGCGGCCCGGCTTGGCTTGACCCTGCAGGGAGACGATGCCGAAGTCATCGGCGTCAACACCTTGGAGGGGGCAGGGCCCGATGAAGTGAGCTTTCTGGCAAATCCCAAATACGCTGACCAGCTCGCGGAAACGCGGGCTGGCGCCGTCATCGTCCGTCCCGAACACGCCGGGGATGTCAGGCGCGCCCTGATCAGCGAAAATCCCTACCAAGATTTCGGCCGCGTTCTGGAGCTGTTTGCCGCGCCGCAGGGCAGCTTTTCCGGAATCAGCCCCTTGGCCTTCATCCACCCCGATGCCGAGCTTGGTGAAGGGGTGACCGTTTATCCCTTCGTCTACATCGGGCCCCATGCCAAAGTGGGAAGCGGCGCCAAGCTCTTCCCCGGCGTCTATGTGGGCGAGAACGTCCGCATAGGCAAGGGCACCACCATCTATCCGAACGCGGTGCTTATGGCCGGGACGCACGTCGGCGAAGGCTGCATCCTCCATCCGGGTTCCGTGCTCGGCGCGGACGGTTTCGGCTTCGCCCGGACTCCCGCGGGCATCCAGAAAATCCCGCAGGTCGGCAAGGTCGCCATCGGCAACGCCGTCGAGGTGGGGGCCAACGCCGCCATCGACCGGGCCGTGCTCGACGTCACCCGCATCGGCGACGGCACCAAAATCGACAATCTCGCGCAGATCGGGCATAATGTGCAGATAGGCCGCAACGGTTTCATCGTCTCGCAAGTGGGCATTTCCGGCTCCACCACGGTCGGGGACAACTGCACGTTCGCCGGACAGGTCGGCATCGCCGGGCACCTGCACATCGGCGACAACGTCACCATCGGGCCCCAGTCGGGGGTTGCCAAAGATATCCCCAGCGACGTCGTGGTGGGCGGCACGCCCACTGTGGATCAGCGTACCTATATGCGCACGCTGGCCCTCATGCCCCGCTTCCCCGAACTCTTCAAGCGGCTGTCCAAGCTTGAAAAGGAACTGGAAGACCTCAAGGGCGGCAAGCCGGGCGCCTAGCCCTTTGCAATTCAGACTCAAGGAATACACAGCATGGACCAGCCTACCTCGTTTGACATCCGCAAGATTCTGGAGTTTCTCCCCCACCGTTATCCATTCCTGCTCGTGGACAGGGTCAACGAAATCGTGGATGGGGAACACATCAAGGCACATAAGTGCGTCAGCTTCAATGAGCCGTTCTTTCAGGGGCATTTTCCCGGCGTCCCGGTGATGCCCGGCGTGCTCATCATTGAAGCCCTGGCGCAGGCTGGCGGCCTGCTGGTGCTGCATGGTTTCGATCCGAGCGAAACAGTCGGGAAGCTCTTCCTCTTCTCCGGGCTCGAAAAGGTTCGCTTCCGCCGTCCGGTCTTCCCCGGCGATCGCCTGGATCTGGAATGCCGCCTTATCCGCCACAAGCTGAAGCTGTGGAAGATGGAGGGCCGGGCTTACGTTGACGGCGTGCTTGCCGCCGAAGCGGAACTCACCGCCGCCGTGACCGATCGTGGGGACGTGTAGTATGGGCAACAACATGCCTTCCCAACGAGTCCACCCCACCGCTATCGTGCACGCCGGGGCGCAGATCGGCAAGGATGTGGAAATAGGCCCTTATGCGATCATCGAAGAACATGTCATCATCGGGGATCGCTGCCGCATCGACGCGCATGCCGTCATCAAAGACTACACGAAAATGGGTACGGGCAACCATATCCATTCCCACGCCCTGGTTGGCGGCGTGCCGCAGGATCTCAAGTTCCAAGGCGAAGTGACGTGGCTGGAACTCGGCGACGATAACCGCATCCGTGAATTCGCCACGCTCCACCGGGGCACGGAAGGCGGGGGCGGCTTGACCCGCATCGGCAGCCGCAACCTGTGTATGGCCTACACGCACATCGCCCATGACTGCCAGCTCGGCAACGACATCGTCATGTCCAACGGGGCCACCCTCGGCGGGCATGTGCGCGTGGACGATTTTGCGATCATCGGCGGCCTTTCCGCAGTGCACCAGTTCGGGCATATCGGCACCCACGCTTTCGTCGGCGGCATGACGGGGGTTGCGCAGGATCTCCCCCCGTGGATGCTGGCGGCGGGCAGCCGTGCGCTCGTGCATGGGCCCAACCTCGTGGGGCTGCGCCGCGCCGGAGCTTCCCGCGAGACCATTTCCGCCTTCAAACAGGCTTTCCGCCTGATTTGGCGCAGTGAGATGCCCCGCTCCGAAGCCTTGGATCTGCTTGCGAAAGACTACGTGAACATTCCTCAACTTATGGAATTTGTGGACTTTGTCCGCAGCAGCGAACGGGGCCTCTGCCCCGCCGAAAAAAATATTGAAAAAAAACTTGACGGCGACGCAGTATAAAGCTAAAAGCTTCTTCGTCGACAGCGACAAGCACGACACAGAGACGCCTTTGTAGCTCAGTTGGTAGAGCGCATCCTTGGTAAGGATGAGGTCAGCAGTTCAATTCTGCTCAAAGGCTCCACGAGAAATCAAGCCCTTATGGTGAACAACCATAAGGGCTTTTTCGTTGTGGCCGCTCGCCATCTCTTTCCCGCTTTTTTATCTGAAAAAACGCTATGGAGACTCTCCCCCTCAAATCTTGAACGATGCAATGAGGTTAGCCTGTGCTCGACAACATGGCTGTGCCACGGCAAGCGGTTGATGCTTTATTCTTGAAGTTCCCCAAAAACAACCAACAAAATATCTCAGCCGTGAAATCCGCCAACAAAAAACGGAGAAAAAGGCCGTATCCCAACACCATCTGGGGAGGCAAACAATCACATTCGACAGGGCCATCCCTGTCCTCCCTACGCATGAACCGCCTTACAGCCGCCGCATCGCAACCGCCATGCCCTTTGCCTTCCGCTGGCTCCATTGCCTCCACCCTGCATGGGCCGGGGCTTTTGTTGACGGCTGCACGGCTTCCCGGCAAAGCTCACCATCGTCAAAGCGCTCCATCACGGGAGCTTTTCCCCTATGGCATCAATGGAAAGCACCTCAAGCGTAGAACCGCTGACCCGGAACCTGACATTGCGCCCGGCGAAGGCAAATCCATAAACCCGTTCGGGATCATTCTGATAGGACGGGCGCGGATCAAGGGACAGCACCTCATGCAGCGTCGCCCACTTGCCTGCCGGGAGCCCTTGCAGGATTTCCGGATCGGCGTTCACCTCAAGCCGGGGCTCTGGTTTCGTCCCTGCAAAACCGCCTGTCGCCTGCGGGATGCAATCCGCGTAGGGAAGGTAGGGCTTTATGTCAAAAATCGGCGTCCCATGCAGCAGATCGGCTCCAGAAACCCGCAACAACGGCCCTTCCGGGGACTGGAGCACAATACCGGAGCGAAGAGCAAGTTCCGATGTCCATGCCCGAACAGCCTGCCCCGGCTCCGCAACCCGTTGCACAG
>URTO01000259.1 GCA_900550745.1 uncultured Desulfovibrio sp.
AAATGCCAAAGGAATAACCGGCAAAATGCCTTGGCTATGGATTCCGCCAAGGGGAAAACTGGAGAAAAAGGCTGTCTTTTCACCGTGCTGTGGAGATGAAACTCAGTGCGGTACGCGCTACGGAACTTCGAGATGCTTTTCACCGCGCTGTGGAGATGAAACAGCCACATAGACGAAGCCTTTTAAAACTCCTAATAGGCAGCCGCTAAAGCGCCTTGGCTGGGGCAGCCATCATGAAAAAGGCAATACACGGAAAACCGCATTTTTCAGCCGGCAGGGTGCAAGGCAATCATTGGGCGAAGCCGGGCATACCGCAAAGCCGCGGCAGCCGTCAGCGGGCCCTGCCGCCTACGGGCAGCAACGGTTTCGCCGGCTGTCCGCCGCGCAGCCAACTGCCGTCTTCAACCGGATGAACATATCAATCATATCCCATGACGGAGCCTTTTGGCCTTCAGCCCACAAAGCCTTCCCCCTTTCCTTCAGGGGCATGAATATCGCGCACATCCCGGATGTAGCCCTTTTCAACGGCCCCCATAGCCTGTAAGCTGGCGGGATGAACACACCCGGAACTTTTCAGATACACGCCACGGACGGCGCGGCCCGTACCGGCGTCCTCCAGACGGCCCACGGCCCGGTAAACACGCCCATCTTCATGCCCGTCGGCACGGTTGGCAGCGTGAAGGCCATTGCACCCGACGATCTCAACGCCATCGGCGCTGAAATCATCCTGGGAAACACCTATCACCTGTACCTGCGGCCCGGCGACGAACTTGTAGCGCGGCGCGGCGGCCTGCACGGGTTCAACGCGTGGGACAAGCCCATCCTTACGGACAGCGGAGGCTTTCAGGTCTTCAGCCTTTCCACCCTGCGCACCATCAAGGAGGAAGGGGTTACCTTCCGTTCCCATCTCGACGGCTCGAAGCACCTGTTCACGCCGGAAAAGGTGGTGGGCATCCAGCGCAACCTGAATTCGGACATCATGATGGTGCTCGACGAGTGCGTGCCCGCCGGGGCGGATCACACCTACACCGCCCGCTCGCTGACCATGACCACACGCTGGGCCAAGCGCTGCCGTGACGCCTATCCCAAGGGGACGGCGGGGAACCTGCTGTTCGGCATCGTGCAGGGCGGCATGTTCAAGGATCTGCGTTCGGAGTCCGCGCGCCAGCTCATCGATCTCGACTTCGAGGGCTATGCCATCGGCGGGCTCTCCGTAGGCGAGAGCAAGGACGTCATGATGGAGATGCTGTACCATACGGCCCCCATACTGCCTTCCGAAAAGCCCCGTTATCTCATGGGCGTAGGCACGCCGCTGGACATCATCAAGGGCATCGACGCGGGCGTGGATATGTTCGACTGCGTCCTGCCCACGCGCAACGCCCGCAACGGCACGCTGTACACCTCCCTCGGCAAGCTCAACATCAAGCGCCGCGAATTTGCGGAGGACGACGGCCCGCTTGATCCCGCCTGCAACTGCTACACCTGCCGCACCTTTTCCCGTGCCTATCTGCGGCACCTGTACGTTTCGCAGGAGCTGCTCTCCTTCCGGCTCAACTCCATCCACAACCTGGCCTACTTCCTCGACACCGTCCGCGGGGCCCGCGCCGCCATCCGCGAAGGCCGCTGGGCCGAGTACAGGCGGCGGTATGAAGAGTTGTATGATGTGTAGGGGAGATAAGGATTGAAGGGGGGAGGGGAAACCTTTCTGGAGAAAGGTTTCCCCTCCCCCCTTCAAACTTCCCCCCTCCTCTTCCAAAGACTTTTCCCCTTACCCAGTCCCTTATCCAGAGTGTTCCCGATGACAGAGAAACACGACTCGCCGAACGGCTTTCCTCCAGCGCATCAAGAGCGTTTGGAGCGGGGCCGGGAAACTGGAATGCCTTGTTTCAAGGGGGGGGCACCCTCCTCGTCTTCCCCCTCGAAAAACACGTTGATTGTCGGTGTGGGGACGCTCATTTCGCGGCTTTTGGGATTTGTGCGCGATGCAGGCATTGCGTGGCTGCTCGGCGGTTCGGGGGCGGCGGACGCGCTCACGGCGGCGCTGCGGATTCCGTACATGGCCCGACGGCTGTTCGGCGAAGGCACGCTGTCCCTCTCCCTGACCGCCGCCTGCACGCGGGAGCGGCTGCGGGGCGGTTCCGGCTGCGGGCTTGCGCTGGCGGTAACGCGCAAGCTGGCCGTATGGACGGGGCTTTTGGTTTTGGCGTGCGCGGCGGGAGCGGGAACCTTCATGCGGGCCATCGCGCCGGGTTTGGAGGAACGCCCGGAAGTGTTCGGGGAGGCCGTTACGCTGTTCCGTATCTGTGCCCCGTATATCTGGAGCGTCATGATGGCGGCGGGCTGCATGGCGGCCCTGCACAGCAGGCAGCGTTTCCTGCTGCCTTCGCTGACGCCGTCCCTGTTCAACCTCTGCGTCATCGGCTTCGCGCTGCTGGCGGCCTTCAACCCGGCATTGCAGCCGGGCGTGCTCGTCGCCTGCGGCGTCCTCTGCGGGGGAATCCTGCAATGGCTGGTTCAGGTGCCCGCAATCCGTATCCTCCAGCGCGAAGAGGGAAAAGGGGCCGCCGACGCACGGGCTGCATCGGAAACCTTCCGCCGCCTCCCCGCGGGCATCGTTGGGGCCGCCATGCCCCAACTGGCCTTTCTCGGAGCCTCCGCTCTGGCTTCGCTTCTGCCCGAAGGCCATATGGCTTCCCTGTTTTATGCCGAACGGCTGTTGGAATTTCCCCTCGGCGTGCTCGGAGCCGCCGTAGGCATGGCCGCCGCGCCGCGCCTCGCGGAACTCGCGGCCTCCGAAGGGCTTTCCCGCCCTTCCCGTTCCCACGGAATCCCCCCGTTTTCCCTTTCACGGCAAAAAAGCCCCGGACAGGCTGACTCCACGCCCCCTCTTTCCGCTTCCCATGCGGCCTGTGACGATACCAAGGCGGCGGGCGCCCGCCTGCAAAAGCCTTGGGGGGATGAGGGGATGGGATTTAAGGAAGGGGAGGACGAACTTTTTTTCAGGAGAGGGGGGCATCCCCGCGGTTCCCTCGCCCCTTCAAGCTCCCCGACAGCCCCTCTTCACGCCTTCTCGGATGAAATCCAGCGGGCCGCGCTATTGTCGCTCGGCCTGAACCTGCCTGCGGCGGCGGGGCTGGCGGCGATATCCCTGCCGCTGGTCGCCGTTGTGCTTGGGCACGGGGCCTTTGATGCGGAGGCCGTTTCCGCCACGGCGCTTGCCCTGTGCGCCTACGCGCCCGGCCTGCCCGCCTATGCGCTTTCCCGGCCCCTGCTGGCGGCTTGCCACGCCTTGGAAAGCGGGCTCCCGCTCAAGGCCGCCGCCGCTGCGCTGGCCGTCGCCCTTGCCGGAGGGTACGCCCTCACCCTCCGTTTTGGGGCATGGGGGCCGCCGCTCGGCGTCTCCTTGGGGCTCTGGTGCAATGCGGCCCTGCTCTGGATTGGGCTCTCCCGCAGGGTTTCCCTGCGGCTCCCGCCCCGCTCCCTCGCCGTGCAGCTTGTCGGAACGGCCCTGACCTTCGCAAGCGCCTATGGCGTTGTCCTCTGGGCCGGGCACAACTCGAACATCGTGCAGTTGGCCCTTGCCATACCAGCCGGGGCCGCCGTGTACGCCGCTTCCCTGCTCATCGGCGACCGGAATTGGTTCCGCCTCTTGAAAAAACGATAGCCCACCGAAAGCCTTTTTTCTTTACGTTGCCTCATTTGGCCCTGCCGTAGCATTGGGTTGATAATGGTACGGGAGTGGTTCCATTAAGTTTTTGAAAGGCTCTGTCATAGAATACGGTTGTTTCATCTCCACAGTATGGTGAAGGCTCTATTATAGTTTGTGATTGTTTCATCTCCACAGTGCGGTGAAAATACGGCCTTTTTCTCCTGTTTTCCCCTTGGCGGGATCTACGGATAAGGCATTTTTCCGGTTATCCCTTTGGAACTTCAAGGAAAAAAGCATCAACCATTTCTATGGCACAGCCTTTTTAAAGGGATCTAAGGGATC
>URTO01000260.1 GCA_900550745.1 uncultured Desulfovibrio sp.
TTTTCGTGGGCGTGATTTTTTGCTGCTGTTGCTTTCGGTGGGGATGATCGGTTTTATTTATGTTGCTGAAGTTGATTTCGTTGAACTTTTTAAAGGCGCTTGTTGGCGTGCGTTCCCGGTGCCGTGCCCAAGAAATTGGCTTTTCACGGCATTTGATTGACGCAGCGTTGCAGCGACTGATTTTATCGGGTTCTTTGAAGGCATTTGTCGGCGTTCCCTGCGGCGGAAAAGTTTTCCTCAGTATTTGCCTTGGATTACATGGAATACAATACCAATCGGTTGCTGCGGTACGGCCTTGTTTTTTGATGCGAAGGGACTCCCTCCGGGGTCCCTCCCCACCAGTCAAAATTTTTGTGGGAGGGGTGCGAGCCGCACTGGCGGGTTCGGGGGAGGGGCTTGTTTTAAAAAGCCTCCTCCCCCGTGCCTCCCTCCAATATCCCAAACCGCAGGGACGGCCCTGCGGCTGCCTGCGAACCGGGGACGGCCTCGACAACATGGCGAGGTAATGTATGCACTGGATTTTGCTTGTTTTTGCAGGATTGTTCGAGGTAGGCTGGGCCATCGGCCTGAAGAGTTCCCACGGGTTCACGCGGTTCTGGCCTTCGGTGGCGACGCTTGTCCTCATGGCCTTGAGCTTTTTCCTGCTGGCCTCGGCCCTGAAACACCTCCCCATCGGCACCGCCTACGCGGTCTGGACGGGCATCGGGGCCGTGGGGACGGCGCTGCTCGGCATCGTCCTTTTCGGAGAATCGGCATCCCCGGCGCGCCTCCTGTGCATCGGGCTGATCCTCGCGGGCATCGCCGGGCTGAAACTGCTTTCCGACGCATAACGGCTTATTGTGAATGGACAAGGGTGAAACGGTATGGCACGCATTCTGATCATCGACGACGAGGAGCCCATCCGGTTCTCGCTCCGGGGCATTCTGGAGGACGAAGGGTACGAAGTGCTTGAGGCCGCCACCGCCGAGGAAGGGCTTGAGGCCGCCGACGCGGAACGCCCGGATCTCGTTTTCCTCGACATCTGGCTGCCCGGCATGGACGGCCTCGCCGCGCAGGCCCGGCTCAAGGGGAACCACCCCGATCTGCCCGTCGTGATGATATCGGGGCACGGAACCATCGAAACCGCCGTAAGCGCCATCCAGCAAGGGGCCTACGACTTCATCGAAAAGCCCCTTTCTTTGGAAAAGGTCGTCATCGTCGCGGCCCGCGCCCTTGAAGCTGGCTCCCTGCGCCGGGAAAATCAGGTGCTCCGTACCGTTTTGCCCGAACAGGACGAACTCATCGGCCAATCCCCGGTTATGCTCAAGTTCCGGGAACTGCTGGCCCGCGTCGCCCCCACAGACGTGTGGGTGCTGCTCACCGGCGAAAACGGCACGGGCAAGGAACTCGCCGCCCGCGCCCTGCATGCCGGGAGCCGGCGCGCCGATGCGCCCATGATCGCGGTGAACTGCGCCGCCATCCCCGAAGAACTCATCGAAAGCGAGCTGTTCGGGCATGAGAAGGGCGCGTTCACCAGCGCGGATCAGGCACGGGCCGGACGCTTTGAAATGGCGAACAACGGCACGCTGTTCCTCGACGAAATCGGGGACATGAGCCTGAAGACGCAGGCCAAGATCCTCCGCATCCTTCAAGAGCAGTCCTTTGAGCGCGTGGGCGGCACGCGGACCATCAAGGTGGATGTGCGGGTCATCGCCGCGACGAACAAAAACCTTGAGGAGGCCATTGCCGCCGGGACATTCCGCGAAGACCTGTACTACCGGCTCCGCGTGGTTCCGCTGCACCTGCCCCCCCTGCGCGAGCGCGGGGGGGACATCGATCTGTTGCTGGCGGCCTTCACGGAACGCCTGTGCCGCGTACACGCCTGCAAAGCGCCCGTCTACGCGCCGGAAACGATGGAACGCCTCCACCATTACCCGTGGCCCGGCAACGTGCGCGAACTGCGCAATTTCGCGGAACGCATGGTGATCCTCTTTGGCGGAAAGACAGTCCTCCCCGTGGATCTCCCGCCGGAAATGATCCCGCAGGGCAAGCCGGAGCCGTCTGCCGGGGCCGCCCCCGCCGACTGCGAACCGGCGTTCCTGCCGCAATCCGCGGTACTGGCCCCAGATCTCGATTTCAAGAAGGCCAGGGCCGTGTTCGAGGCCCGCTACCTTGAGGCGAAGCTCCACGAATGCGGCGGCAACATCACAAGGCTTGCCGAGACCATCGGCCTTGAGCGCAGCTACCTGCACCGCAAGCTGAAAGGGTATGGGATTTCTTCGGAGTAGCGCCCCCGTTGCCCCGTTTGGGCAATGAGGAAAAAAGGCTCCACCGGAGCCTACAAACACAAAAGTCTTAGGAAAGAGCAGGATGGGGTTTAAGGCGGAGAGAGGAAAGCCCTCCCTCAGGGAATTTTTCTCTCCCTTCCTCAAGCCCCTCCTAAAGGAGCATTTGCATGGAATTGCGTTTTCAGGCCGGAGGGCCGGAGAGTTGGTCGGCGGATGCGGTGATCGTGTTCCTGTCGGAAGACGAGAAACTGGAAAAAGCCTACCCCGAACTGTTGGAAGCCGCGCCGTGGATGTCCATTGCGCCGGGGATGCGTGACTTCCACGGGAAAAAAGGCGAAATGGGCCTTCTCTACGGCCCTCCCGCGTACCCTCTGCCCCGCGCCGTCGTGGTCGGCCTCGGCAAGCTCGACGCGCTGACGTATGCGGAAACGCTTGAAGAACTCCGCAAGGGAGCCGGAGCCGCCGCCGTCCGCTGCCGCGAACTCGGCGTGGGCACGCTTGCCCTGCCCGTTTCCGGGCTGGCCCGCTTCAACGCCGATGTCGAGCGCACCATTGAAGAAATCGTCTGCGCCGCCATGCTCGGCCTGTGGCGCAACAAGGCGTTCAAGTCCAAAGAGCCCGAAGACGCCGATCCGCGCTGGCTGGCCCTGCTGTTCTGCGACGCCAGCGTGCCGGACTTCCCCCGCCTTGCCGCCCGGCGCGGCGAGACCCATGCCGAAGCCGTCATCCTCGCCCGCAACCTCGCCAACACCCCGGCCAACAGCCTCACGCCGGAAGGCATGGCGGAAGAAGCCCGCAAGCTCGCCCGGCGCCACGACATGAACTGCGAAGTGCTCGAACGCGAGGACATCGTTTCCCTCGGCATGGGCGCGTTCGCCGCCGTCGCCGCCGGTTCCGTCAACGATCCGCGCCTGATCATCCTTGAGCACGCCCCCGCCGGGCACGCCAACGAAGCCCCGCTCATCGTGGTGGGCAAGGGCATCACCTTCGACAGCGGCGGGATCTCCATCAAGCCCGCCGCTGGGATGTGGGAAATGAAGGGCGACATGGGCGGCGCGGCCGCGGTCATGGGCCTGTTTGAAGCCCTCGGCCAGCTCGAAACGCCCCGCCGCGTCATCGGCCTGATGGCTTGCGCCGAGAACATGCCCGACGCCCGCGCGACCCGTCCCGGCGACGTGGTGAAGACCCTCAGCGGCAAGACCGTGGAAATCGTCAACACCGACGCCGAGGGGCGCCTTGTGCTTTGCGACGCCCTGACCTACGCGCAGCAGCGCTGGAACCCTTCCATGATCGTGGATGTGGCGACCCTCACGGGCGCGTGCGTCGTGGCCCTTGGCGACGACGTGGCGGGCCTGTTCTGTCAGGACGCCACCCTTGCCCAGCGCATCAAGGACTTTGGCGACATCATGGGCGAACCCTACTGGCCCCTGCCGCTCTGGGATCGCTACTTTGAGTTGCTCAAGAGCGAAACCGCCGACTTCGCCAACGCCGGGGCGCGGGCGGGCGGGGCAAGCAGCGCCGCCGTGTTCCTCAAGCAGTTCATCACGTTCGACGGAAGCTGGGCGCATCTCGACATCGCCGGGCCCGGATTCGTCACCCGCAAAATCCCCAACTGTCCCGCGGGCGGCACCGGTTTCGCCGTCCGCACGCTGATCGAGCTGGCGGAGAATAAATAGTATACTTGGGGAGGGGCGGGGAAACCTTTC
>URTO01000261.1 GCA_900550745.1 uncultured Desulfovibrio sp.
GGGGAGGGGAGAGGGAGCCCTTTTTAAAGGGGGCCCTCTCCCCTCCCCCAACTATCCCCATTTCCGCTCAATGCATAGGCATCATCCGATGATAGCCGCGCATCATGCCGCGGTGCATCGGGCAGGGCGTGTAGCCGTCCGAGCAGGTTCCGCGCTGGATGGAAATGCCGAGCTCGCTGGCGAGGCGATCAGCCATCATGTCGTGAACCTTGATCATCTGCGTGTGAAGCGAAGCGACCTCGGCGGCTGCCTTGGCAATGGCCTCCTCATTCATGTTGGGCATGCTCGCCATCGTATCAAGCTGAAGGCGCTTGGCCATCATCTTTTCGCGCAAGGGCAGCATGGCCTCCTCCGCCGACTTGATTATTTCATTGTATTTTGCCTGTTTTTCAGGCGTCAGGGACTGGTAGGCCGCGTTGCCGTCAAAGGCGTCGACGGGCGGCATCATGCTGTTTCCGGCGGAGACGGCAGCAGCAGGGGCCGCTTCAGCGGCCTGAACGAAGTCCGCCCCGGTGCAGGCAATGGAAGCCGTCAGAACCAGAAAAAGGAACGCTTTCAGATAAGGACGCATATCCCAAACCTCCGTTACGTATTGCTCCCTAGAGCATAGGAGGCGCAACGGGGCAAAACAATGATTGTTTCGATGAGAGTGGCAGGTGCCCTTGGAGGAGATGAAAAGGGGATGGGGAGATTGCGGGGCTGACAAAGGGGCCGCAAGGTTAAGAGGCGGGGAGGAAGCCGCTGATGCAGGGGAGGCGGGGGAAGGCCGGGAGCAGCGGGTGGGGAGAACAGCGGGCAGAAAAAAAGGACTCCGGCTGTGCTGGAATCCTTCTGCGTTGTTCTGGTCGGAGCGACTGGATTCGAACCAGCGACCCCCTGGTCCCAAACCAGGTGCGCTACCAAACTGCGCCACGCTCCGTTACGGCTCACGCCGCCCCGCAAGACGGCGTGAGTATTCAGAAAGCAAACTTATTTCGCGATAACGCGGAAGTCGTCGCGGCGGTTCTTTTCCCACACGGCGGGGCCGGTGCCTTCAACGGCGGGACGTTCCTTACCGAAGGAGATCATTTCCATCTGGTCGGGGTTCACGCCGAGCATGACGAGGTATTCGTAAGCGGCGCGGGCGCGGCGTTCGCCGAGGGCGAGGTTGTATTCCTGAGTGCCGCGGGCGTCGCAGTTGCCTTCGATGCGCACGCGGATGCTGGGATAAGCCTTCATGAGCTCAGCCTTCTGGCGGAGCATGTCGCGGGATTCGGCCTTGATGTCGGACTTGTCAAAGTCGAAGTACACGACGCCATCGGTGATCGCCTGAGCAGCGCGTTCGATAGCGGCGTTGGCGGCGCTGTTGTCGTCGGCGGTGACGGCAGGAGCCACATCAGCGCCAGTCTGCTTTTTCGCGCAACCAAAACCAGCACCCATAGCCACAACGAGAGTCACAACGAGAGCCAAACGTTTGAAAGTGTTCATCTCTTTTTCCTCCTGAGCGAGTTTCCCCGCACAGAAAAACGGTTGATAAAATTCCTTCTTCCTTGCGTATGCTACCCTGCACACGCAAGGGCTGAAGGTTATTCCGGCAAACCTGTATTGTCAAGCGAGTGGGAGACGGTTTCAGTGATTTCCCGCGAAGATTTACGAGGAAAAAACATGGCTGCGGAAGGCCGCTCCCGCCCATTTCCGCCTATCTAAAAAACGCTCCCTTTTCCGTCAAGCCCGGCTAGCGGGGGATTGCGCCCCAACGGGGGAACGAGGCGTCTCCGCTGCCCGTGGGCACTTTCTTCGCGTCGCCGCCGTGCCGGGTCGTCAGGTAAATCTGGTTTTGGCCGCTCCGGTTGGAGGTGAAGGCGATGAAATAGCTGTCCGGCGCGAAGGAGGGCAGCACGTCATTGCCGGGGCCGAAACTGATCTGCTGTTCCGTGCCGGTGGTCAGATCCTGCACAAAGATGCGGTTTCCTTCCGAGGTGAGGCGCGAAAAGGCGATCAGCGTCCCATCGGGGCTCATGCTGGGCTCGGTATTGTAGCTGCCCTGCTTGGTCACGCGGGAGACGGAGCCGGAGGCCATATCCTTCATGAAGATCTGCGGCCCGCCCATGCGGTTGGACGTGAAGGCCATCTTGGTGCCGGCGGCATCAAAGGTCGGCGACACGTTGATGGTGCCGTTGGCTTCAAGCGTGCGTTCCTTCTGGAAGGCGTGGTTGAGCATGAAAATGTCGGGGTTTTTGCCGGTGGAGAGGCTTACCGCGACTTTGTTGCCAGGGGTGAAGGTGGGGCCGATGACGGTGTTGCCGGGGAAGCGGATACGCTGGACGCGGTTGGTCAGGCGATCCCACACGCCGAGGGCGTGGCTCTTGTCGTCCATGTGGCTGAATACGATGAAGCGGCCGTCGAGCGACCACGACGGGGACATGGCGATGCCGGGGATATCGGTGATCTTGCGGAGGTTGCGGCCGGTGGGTTTGGTGATCCACACGTCGCGCTTGTTCTTGCCGCTGTTCTTCACAAAGGCGAGCGTGGAAAGGAAGAAGTCGCCGTGTCCGGTAAGGGCTTTCATAAGGTCGGCGCAGAAGCGGTCGGCCACATCCTGCACTTCTCCTTTGGTTACGCCGCTGTAGGCGTTTCCGAACACGAACTGCCCGGAAAAGGTTTCATAAACGCGCAGTTCGACGGTGGAGCCGGGCTTGTCGCCCTGAGGCCAGCCGGCGGTGACGAGCAGGTCTGCCCCCGCAAGCTGGAAGCGTTTGAAATCGACGTTCGGGGGCTGGTAGCCGGGGAGGATCGTACCGCCGAGGACGGCCTTGGGATCCGTCAGCCGCATGAAGGGCAGGAAGCTCAAGTTGTCATGGATGGCGGCGTCGAGCTCCTTGCCAAGCCCTTGGGCAGGCTGGCCGGTGCTGAGCGGGGCGGCCATGGCCAGATTGACGATGTTCTGGCCGGGCCCGTAGATGTCGATCTGCATGGCGGCTTTTGAGGAACCGGCGGCGCAGGCCATCACAAGGCCGAGCAGAAGCAGCACTTGGGAAAACAGGCGGAATGGTTTCATGATGCCTTTAAAGGGGTTGAGGTGAACGGGAGGGCCTCCCGCAGGGTTTGGCCTACCGCTTTTTCGGTAAAAAGGTCTTCCGTTTTTGCCACGGAAGACCTTTTGCTTACGCGGCGCAGTCTAGATCAATTGTTTTTGAGGGTAAAGAGGAGACGCATGGTCAGAGGTTCGGAACCCGCCGGGCGCGGGGGGATGACCCCTTCCCGGATGACCCCGGTCAGGACGGCGTTGTCCACTTCGGCCTTCCCGGATGACTTGGAGACGGACATCTGCTCGATCCCGCCGGTTTCGTTGACGCGGAGGGTCAGCTCCACGCTGTATTCCCCATGGACGCCCTGCGGGATCTGGATGTAGGGCTTGGCCCGGAACATGATTTCTTCAGCGTAGCTGCGTTCCTTGGGCGCGGCAGCCTGTTCTTGGGGCGCAGTCCCTTTGATGGCGCCCGGATCCGTCATGAACGTCAGATAGACTTCGGTGATGGCCCCGTACGGCGGCGTGGGGAGCGTCCCCGCGTGCACGACGGCTTGGCAGGCGGATTCGTCGAGTGCGGTATTGCCCGACTTGCGGCTGGCCTCGCAGTACAGCGGGCGTCCGTCGCTGCCGATGCGCAGGGAGATGGTGACCATGCCGGAAGCGCCCGCCGGAGGCTGCCAAGCGGGCAGCACCTTGACGAGGACATCCCCGGCGTACCCGCCCGCGGTGTCCGCCCCGGCAATGAGGGGGATGCCCGTCGGTTCCGCCATGCCCGGCAGGGTGGAGCACAGTATGAATCCAAACGCAGCCAGCAGGCGCAGCATTGATTGAGGCATCGTTCGCTCCGAAATTTTCTTGCGTGTTGAAGTGTATACGTCCCTTTTATAGGACGCTTCGCCAAAAGGCCAGCCCCCTAGAGGCGGGGAAGGCCGGGGGAGGGCGCTTTTTTCAAAAAGCGTCC
>URTO01000262.1 GCA_900550745.1 uncultured Desulfovibrio sp.
ATAACCATTTGTAAATGATGTTTATTCCCAGTTGTGTAAACAGGCCCTAGGCCGTGTCGTCAATTAGATATAATCTAATGAATCCATTTGATTATTTTGGTTCTGTCATAGTATATGGTTGCTTCATCTTTACAACACGGTGAAAATGCAGACTTTTTCTTCATCTTTTTCCTTGGCGGAATTCATAGCCAAGGCATTTTGCCGGTTATCCCTTTGGAGTTTCAGGGAAAAAGCATCAACCATTTTCTATAACACAGCCATTTTAAATTGTTCCATGTAAGATGACGACACGGCCTAGTGCGCGAACAGCGGCGCGACGTCCGGGCTGCGGAGTATCCGGGCGCAGGCGTTTTCCGCATCGCGCAGGCACTCTTTGAGGTCGAGGGACGCATATTTCCCGTCCCGGTACAGGAAAACGCCGTCGACCATGGTCGCCTCCACGTTCTCGTGCGTGGCCTGATAGACCACCTGCGCCACCGGGTCGCGCCCGATGCGGGGGGCCATGTTCAGCCTGTCCGGGTTGATGACGGCAAGGTCGGCCTTCTTTCCCGGTTCGAGGGAGCCGAGCTCGTCCTCCTGCCCCATCGCCCGCGCACCGCCGAGGGTGGCCATTTCCAGCGCCTGAAGCGGGGACAGGGCCGTGGGGCGGTTGGTGCGCACCTTCTGGAGGATGCCCGCCTGCCGCAGCTCCACGAGCGCATCCATATGGTTGTGGGCCCCGTCGAGCCCGATCGCCACCCGGCACCCGGCGGCAAGCATCTCGTCGATGCGGGCGATGCCGGACGCGAGCTTCATATTGGAGGACGGGCAGTGTACGGCATGGGTGCCCGTGTCCGCGAGGATGCGGATCTCGTCGTCGTCGATCCAGATGCAGTGGGCGAGGATCACGTCCTCCCCGGTGTAGCCGATGGAGTGCAGGTAGCGGAGGTTGCGCATGTGGACGAGGCTTTCCACATAGGCGCACTCGCCCTTGTTTTCTGAGGCGTGGGTGTGCAGGCGCACGCCGTTGGCCCTCGCCATGTCGCGGGTGTGCGTGAGGAGCTTTTCCGTGCACGAGGGCACGAAGCGCGGCGCGAAGGCGTAACGGATCCTGCCCCCCGCGCTCATGTGCCAGCGGTTCATGAGCCGTTCGCTCTCGCGGAGGCAGGTTTCGGTATCCTCCATGAGCGCGGCGGGAACGTCCGTGCCGCCCATATCGAGCATGCACTTGCCGAACAGCCCGCGCATCCCCACGTCGCGCATGGCCTCGAAAATGGCGTCCTGACAATGGGCCGTGCCCATGTCGATGAAGGCCGTGACCCCGCTGCGCAGCCCTTCGGCGGCGGCGAGGCGGGCGGCCGCCGCATTGGTTTCGGGCGTGTGCGCGCCTTCGAGGGGCCAGATCCGGCGCTGGAGCCAGTCCATGAGTTCCATTTCGTCGGCCAGTCCCCGGAACAGCGACTGCGTGACGTGCATATGGCTCTGGATGAGGCCCGGAATGACGATGCGCCCGGAAAGGTCGACCCGTTCCACATCGGCGTTTTCCGGGCGTCCGGCCAGCCCCGGCCCCATGTCCGCGATGACGCCGTTTTCAATGAGGATGTCCGTGTCCAAAACATCCCGCGCGGGGTTCATGGTAATGACGGTTGCGTTGGCGAGCAGTGTGCGCATGTGTTTTCTCCTGTCGTGAACCGTGGCGTCACGTTGTGGTTGGCTGGTATGGCGGGTGGGGATGCCCGGAGGGAAACGCGAGACCCCTCCCTGCCGTAGGCACCCCCGCGGCCTTGATCCGGATCGCTGCTTTGGGAGCGGCTACTTCCCTGCCGTGCGGCACCCCCGCACAATCCCGGCCGGCGGGCAGGGAAGGCGGAAGGGGGCACGCTTTCGGGGTCCCTTACCCCGCATACTACGCCGTATCGTGTGATAACGGAATGTGCGTTCCGCCGCCATGCGGGGCCGGGCATTGATGGAACGGATGATGGGCCCGTCATCAAGTTCCGTTGCCGTGCGGGGCTGGGCCCGCCCGTTTCCCGTATTGGATTCCGAGGCCGCCGCGCCCTTTTTCAGCTTGCGGCCCATCGCCTTCGCCGTGTACCGTGTGGTTAGTCTTTCAGGATCGCCTGCGGCAAGCCCTCCGAAGCCGCGGGCCGGGGCTCGCTGTGCTGGCTTTTTGAACGGTTCTCATGTGTTGTCAAGGAGTTCCTTATGCGGTGCATTGAAAAGACGCTGTACACGAATGGGCGGATCGTCACGATGGACGCCGCCGGGAGCGTTGCCGAGGCGGTGCTTGTGGCCGGGAACGTCATCGAGGCCGTGGGCCCGAAGGACGAGCTGGCGGCGCTGGCAGGGCCCGGCTGCCGGGCCGTCGACCTCAGGGGGGCGTCCCTCTACCCCGGCTTCATCGACACGCACAGCCACGCCTCGCTGTACGCCATGTGGAAAACGCACTGCCGCTGTCCGGGCATTGCGCACCTTGAGGACGTGTACCCGCTGATCCGCAAGCAGGCCGAACGGGTGCGGGGCGATGACGGGATCGTGGTCTACAATTTCGACGATACCGGCATCCCCGAACGGCGCGGCCCGACCAAGCGGGAGCTTGATGCTGTGATGCCCAACCGTCCCGTGCTGGTCTTCCACATTTCGGGGCACACCTGCTATGCCAACTCGAAGGCGCTGGAGCGCATCGGCGTCAACCCGGACGCGCCTTTCGACGACGTGAACGTGTTCCTCGGCAAGGACGGCCTGCCCAACGGGTACATTGCGGAAGGGATGGCTTTCAAGGCCATGAGCGAACTCATGCCCGCGCCGGATCAGGAACGCCACAAGGCCCTCGTCCGGGAGTGCGTGGCGGAGTACAACGCGCAGGGCTTCACTTCCGCGCACGACTCGGCGGTGGGCATCGGCAACCTGAGCGCCGAAACCGTGTACCGCACCTATAACCAGCTCTACGAATCCGGCGAGCTGAACATGCGCGTCTATCTGGCGACGATGGAGGAGCCTTTCCGCAGGCTGGAGCCCACGGGCCTCCTCGACGGGCCGGGCAACCGCTTCGTGCAGTACTCGGCGGTCAAGGCGCTTGCGGACGGCTCCATTCAGGCCGGGACCGCCGCCATCCCCGAAGGGTATTTTTTCGATCCCTCGCTCAGGCCGGGCATCATCGGCACGCAGGGCTACTGGGACGATCTGGTCTACCACTGGCATTCGCGGGGCCGCCAGCTTTCCACCCACTGCAACGGCGTCGGGGCCATCGAAACCGTCATCACGGCGGTGGAACGGGCGCAGGCCCGCTGCCCCCGCAAGGGCGCCCGGCATTTGATCATCCATTGCCAGATGGCGACCGACGAGCATGTCCGGCGCATGAAGGAGGCAGGCATCCTGCCCTCGTTCTACGGGCTGCACGTCTGGAACTGGGGTGACCGGCACCGGGACATCTTCCTCGGCCCGGATCGGGCGGCGCGCCTTGACCCCGCCGGAAGCGCGGTGCGGGCTGGCCTGCCTTTCTCGCTCCACGCCGACACGCCGGTGCTGCCGCAGATGACCATGCTCTCCATCCATACCGCCGTGAACCGCGAAACCAAGGGCGGCGCGGTGCTTGGCCCGGATCAGCGCATCTCCACGCTGGAGGCCGTGCGTGCCTACACCTCCTACGCGGCGCTGTTCAGCCACAGCGAAACGTGGCGGGGCACCATCGAGCCCGGCAAGGTCGCGGACTTCGTGATCCCTTCGGAAGACATCCTGGAAGCCCCCGCCGGGCGGCTCAAGGGCATCACCTTCGCCGCGGCCATCGTGGACAACAGGGTCGTATACGGACAGCTTCCCTAGGCCGTGTCGTCGTTTTATATGTAACTATTTGAAGCTATTTAAAAATAACCTTTTCGTGACTTGAAAGATCGTTATATAATTTCAATGGATTATATCCAATTGAAGACACGGCCTAAAGCGGAAAATGGGGAAAAGAGGGAAAGGCAGGGGGGAAATCTTTCTGAGGAAA
>URTO01000263.1 GCA_900550745.1 uncultured Desulfovibrio sp.
GAAAAAGACAGGCATATCCTTTTTTGTGGCTCTGCCATAGGAAGCGGCTGATGCCTGATTTCTTGAAATTCCAAATGAATAACTCCTAAAAGCCCCAAGCATGGAGCCCACCGGCAGAAAAACGAAAAAAAGCTGTATTTTTCAACATGCTGTAGGAATAAAATAACCATATACCATGGCACAGCCTTTTTTACTGGAACCGTCCCCAGCGGGGGAGCTTTTTTCACATCAAAAAAGACAGGAAAACGATGGCTACCGTCTATATCGGATCCGATCACGCCGGACTGGAACTCAAGGCCGCGCTGGTAAAGCGCCTTTCCGAAAAAGGGCATGACGTCCACGACCTCGGCCCCGCCACTGCGGAAAGCTGCGACTATCCCGTCTATGCCAAGGGCGTATGCGGCAAAGTCCTTGCCGACGCGGGCAACGCCGCGCCCGGCGACGATCCGGCCTCCTTCGGAATCCTCGTATGCGGCACGGGCATCGGCATGAGCATGGCCGCCAACCACATCCCCGGCATCCGCGCGGCGCTGTGCGGCTGTGAATTTCAGGCCCGCGCCACCCGCCAGCACAACAACGCCAACGTGCTGTGCCTCGGCGAGCGCGTAACCGGGCAGGGCGTGGCCCTCGACATCGCGGAGCTGTTCCTGAACACCGCTTTTGAAGGCGGCCGCCACCTCCGCCGCATCAACCAGATCGAAGGATAAGGGCCGGGCCCGTCCCCAAAACGGTTCTCGGCCGCGGACGGCCTCCCCAATACGCCCGCCCCATACGGCAGGCGGCGGACTTCCTTACCGTTTACTTCCGGGCCCGCACGTAACGGCACGCGAAGGCCAAGCAGGGGCCTGCCGGCGGCGTCAGCTTCCGGCTCCGTGCGTAAAGGGATTCCCGCCGTGCGCCTCCCCATCAGCCAAAGTTTTTGCGGGTGGGGCCGGGAAAGGTGCTTTTTGCCGAAAGCGCCCCCCGGTTCCCCCTTCCCCGCGCCTAAAGGAGCCCCCATGCAGTTCTACAATACCATGTCCCGAAAAAAGGAAACCTTCACGCCCATCCGCAAGGGGCTGGTGGGCGTCTACGCCTGCGGCATCACGGCCTACGCGCTGTCGCATATCGGACATGCCCGTTCCGCGGTGGCGTTCGACATCCTCGTGCGCCTGCTCCGCTATAAAGGCTATGAAGTCACCTTCGTCCGCAACTTTACCGACGTGGACGACAAGATCATCAAGCGCGCCAACGACGAAGGCGTTTCCAGCACCGAAATCGCGGAAACCTACATCAAGGCCTACCATGAAGACATGGATCGCCTCAACGTGATCCGCGCCGACATCGAGCCCAAGGCCACGGAGCACATTCAGGAAATGCTCAGCCTCACCGAGCGCCTCATCGCCGACGGCAAAGCCTACGCCACGCCTTCCGGCGACGTGTATTTCCGCGTGCGCTCCTTCCCCGGCTACGGTAAGCTGTCGGGCCGCACGCCCGACGACCTGCGTTCCGGCGCGCGCGTCGTGCCCGGCGACGAAAAGGAAGATCCGCTGGACTTCGCCCTTTGGAAAAGCGCCAAGCCCGGCGAACCCTACTGGGAAAGCCCGTGGGGCAAGGGACGCCCCGGCTGGCACATCGAATGCTCCGCCATGAGCGAGAAGTACATCCCCCTGCCGCTGGACATCCACGGCGGCGGGCTTGACCTCATCTTCCCCCACCACGAGAACGAAATCGCCCAGACCGAGGCCGCGCTCGGCAAGCCCCTCGCCAACATCTGGATGCACAACGGCTTCGTGCAGGTCGATTCCGAAAAGATGTCCAAGTCGCTCGGCAACTTCAAGACCATCCGCGACATCCTCGAAACCTACCTTGCCGAAACCCTGCGCTACTTCCTCGCCGGGAAGCACTACCGCAGCCCCATCGACTTCTCGCTCGACAACATGGACGAGAGCGAACGCAGCCAGAAGCGCGTCTACGAATGCCTGCGCGAAGTGGACAAGGCTCTGGCCCGCGAAAACTGGAAGCCCGGCGCGGCTCCCGCCGAGCTTGTGGAAGAGTTGAAACAGCAGGATCAGGCCTTCATGGACGCGCTGGAAGACGACGTGAACACCGCCGCCGCCATGGGGCACCTCTTCAACATGATCCGCATCGCCGGGCGCGTGCTCGAAGACAAGAAGCTCCGCAACAACGAGGGAGGCCGCGACATCCTCAAGGCATTCCGTGACGCCACCGCGAAATGGGATACCCTGCTCGGCCTGTTCGCACAAAAGCCGGAAGACTTCCTCGCCTCCCTGCGTGAAATCCGCGCCCGCCGCAAGGGATTGGACATGAACAAGGTGGTCGAACTCCTCCGCGAACGGCAGGAAGCCCGCGCCGCCAAGGACTTCGCCCGTTCCGACGCGGCCCGCGACGAGCTCGCGGCCCTCGGCGTGGAAGTCCGGGACACCCCCGAAGGCCCTGTATGGGATATCATCTGAACGCACGCTACGGTGCGGCCGGGAACGCCCCCGGCCGCCTCTGGCGCGGCCTCGTCGCCGTGATCCTTTCATTCGCCCTGTTTTTTCAGGGCGCGATCCCGGCGCAGGCCGCGCTTTTCGGCAGTTTCGGCGTCAAGGACGAAAAGGAGCTCGGACGCAAGTTCGACGTGCTCGTCCGCTCCCGCATGCCGCTTGTGGAAGACCCTGAAATCAAGGGCTACATCCAGTCCATCGTAGACCGCCTCTCCAAGGCGTTCCCTCCGCAGCCCTTCCCCTTCACCGCCAACGTGCTGCTGCACAACAGCATGAACGCCTTCGCCGTGCCGGGCGGTTCCGTCTTCGTCCACACCGGGCTCATCATGCAGCTTGACCATGAATCCGAACTCGCGGGCGTGCTCAGCCACGAGCTGGCCCACGTCACCCAGCGCCACATCGCCACCCGTATGGAACGGGCGCAGGCCGTCACCATCGGCAGCCTCGTCGGTGCGCTGGCGGCGGCCCTCCTCGGCGGCGGGCAAGGCAGCGGGGCCATCTTCGCGGGCAGCGTAGCCGCAGGGCAGGCCGCCATGCTCAACTACAGCCGCATGGACGAAACCGAAGCCGACCAGATCGGCCTGCAATACCTCACCTCGGCGGGGTACCGCCCGCAGGGGCTGAAAGGCGCGTTCGAGAAAATCCGCCGCAAGCAGTGGACGTCGGGCATCGACATCCCCGAATACCTGTCCACCCACCCCGACGTGGGGGGCCGCATCAACGAAATCCACGCCCGCATCCAGGGGCTTTCCGCCGCCGTGCGCAGCCGCAAGGAAGACGACGCGCGCTTCAACCGCGTCAAGACGCTGATCTGGGCCCGTTACGGCGATCCCGACGCGGCGGCCCGGTTCTTTGCCAAGCAGCTTGAAGGCAAAAAGCCCGACTGCCTCGCCTACATGGGGCAAGGCATCCTCGCCGAGCGCCGCAACCAGATCAAAGATGCTGACGCGGCCTTTTCCAAGGCGCTCTCCTGCGCGCCCAACGACGCCCTCGTAGCGCGTGAGGCCGGGCGGTTCTATTACAACAAGGGCGACGCGCGGGCTGGGAAAACGCTGCTCCGGGCACTGGGGCTGGACCCCAACGACATCATGGCCCAGTTCTTCTACGCCCGGCTGCTGGACGGCAGCGGCGACAAGGCTTCCGCCCACAAGTATTACCGGCAAGTGCTCCGCAGGCTCCCGCAAGACGCGGAAGTGCATTATTATTACGGGCGGTCTCTCGGCGAGGCCGGGAAGGTGTTCGACGCCTACCTGCATCTCGCCTACAGCGCCCTGTATCAGAACGACAAGCGCAAGACCGAGAGCTGGCTCAAGCAGGCCCGCCCCCTTGCCCGCACGCCCGCCGAGCAGGATCAGCTCAAGCGCTTTGAAGCCGCCTATGCCGAACGGCAAGAGGTGTGGAAGTAAGAGCTTGGGGAGGGGGAGGGGAACCCTTCTCCAGAAGGGTTCC
>URTO01000264.1 GCA_900550745.1 uncultured Desulfovibrio sp.
TCAATAAGCGGATACCTCCCAGCCCGTTATCCCTCAACGACAGAACCCCTTTTTTGCCAAGGCTCGGCCATAGGATGTGGCCCCTCCATCCCCCCAGTAATGATGGAAATGCGGCCTTTTTCCAGCTTTTTTGTTGGCCTGCGCCATAGCTGAGGCATTTTATTGGTTAGGCCCTGTCATGATATGTGATTGTTTTATATTCGCAGTATGGTGAAAATACGGACATTTTCCCCAGCCTTTTCCATTGATGGGCTTCATATTTGGGATCTTGTATTGGCTTTTCCTTTGGAATTTCAAAGAAAATAAAGCACCAGCCATTTCCTATGACACAGCCATTGGTCACCCCTTTGGAGCTTCAAAAGTAAGGCTTTCATCATTTCCTACGGCACAGCCTTTGCCAGCAACCGGGAACGATCCATTGAAAGCCTTTTCCCCATCAACAGGGCCCCCACGCCGCCCCTCCCAAAGGCAACCTGACGCGCGCATCTCTTTTCAAGGTGGGGAAGATGTTCCGGCCTTCCGCAAAACGTGCGTTTCCGCCGCGGCCCCATGCCGCGGCCCGCCGCTCCGAGCGGTAGATCGGACATAAAAAAAAGCGCCCCGATGCGGACATCGGGGCGCTGATGGATCAAGCCAAACTAGTAGCGCGGAGGACGCGGGGCACGGGGCTTGGCTTCGTTGACGCGCAGGGTGCGGCCACCGAAATTAGCGTTGTCCAAAGCTTCAATAGCAGCAGAAGCACCGGGTTCTTCCATTTCCACAAAACCGAAGCCACGAGCACGGCCGGTTTCGCGATCGCTCACGAGTTTCACAGAAACGACCGGGCCGTAATCGGCAAAAAGGCTCTGAACCTGTTCTTCGGTAGCGGACCAAGGAAGGTTGCCGACATAGATAGACTTAGCCATGAAATAAACCTCATCAAAAAAGACACCGTATTCCCGCGCTTGGCCATCTCCAAAACACCTTGGAAACGACGCGGTTCCTCATGGCTGAAGCATGCCCGACACGACAATGGAAGTCAATGCCCTCCCGAATTTTTATCCTTCTACTCATCAATTTTCTGATCTTCTTCCCAGTCTTTTTCTTTATGGAAAAAAACGGGAAGCACTTTATCAGGGAGTGTTCCTCCTCTTTTTACAAAAAAGGAACATTTTAGGCCTATCTTTTGCATAAAAATTTTTCAGGAATCTTTCCCGAAGTTCTTTCTTATCCTTCATCGCCTCTAAAAAAAGATTGCAAAAATGCACAATCCTTAGATTGACCATTCAACCAATCTTAATGGGGCCCTCACGGAAGGATGGGCTCCACGAGCACCCCCTTCCTGTCCGCGGAAACCGGACGCACGGGGATCAGCGTGTGCCCTTCCCCCTGCAGCGGCGTCCGCAGGCGGCAGGGCACATAACATTCGTCCACGCCGTGCTGGCCTGAGGCGGTTCCAGAATCCTCGTTGCAGTCCAGCGCCACGAGCAGCCGCCCATATGTAAGGGTATCCGTCCAGAAGGCTTCGCGCTTGGCCTCCACCACTGCGCGTACGCGGGCGGCACGCTCCTGCCGGACGGCCTTCCCAACCTGATCCGGCAGTTCCGCCGCCACGGTTCCCGGACGCGCGGAATAGGGGAATACGTGCGCATAGGTCAGCGGCAGGCTCCGCACCACTTCCAGCGTCTCCAGCACATGCGATTCCGTTTCTCCGGGGAACCCCATCAGGATGTCCGCCCCAAGCCCGAAACGGGGCCACAGCTTAGCTACGCCCTCCACCGCCGAAAGCAGCGCCTCCGGCGTATAATGCCCCCGGCGCATGGCCTTCAGCACGTCCGCGCTCCCGCTCTGGAGCGACAGGTGCAGGTGCGGGCAGACCATGCGGGTTTCGGCAAGCGTGGCGATGCCCCGTTCCGTAAGCTGTGCGGGCTCCACGGAACTGATGCGGAAACGCGCCGGATCGGGCCGGGCGCCGCTCCCCCACTCCGGGGCCAGTTCGCGATCCAGATACGACAGCAAGTCCCAGAAGTCCCGGCACCCCTCATTGCGCATGGCATACTGGCGCAGGTTGATGCCGGAAATCATGATCTCGCGGTAGCCCGCCTCAAGCAGGCGGCGCATTTCGGCAAGGCACTCCTTCGGGGGGCGGCTCCGGGCCGGGCCGCGCGTCAGGGGGACGATGCAATAGGCGCACCCGTGCGAACAGCCGTCCTGCACCTTCAGCACGGGACGGGCCCGGCGGAACCCGTCGATATGGAAAGGCGGGAACGTGCGGTCACGCGTGGCGGCACGGGCGGCGGCTTCGGCGGGGGAGGAAGGGAACGGCACTGCGCCTCCCTCTTCCTCACCAGCGAAAAGGACGAGCGGCGGCGCGTCGAGCAGCCGGGATTTATGATCCTGCTCCACAACGCGGAGCACGCCGGGCAGGGCTGCAAGCTGCCTGCGGGCCACCTCGGCGGCGCACCCGGCGATGACGACGGGCACGCCGGGCGCTTCGCGCTGGAGGCGGCGTACGGCCTGCCGTGCGTCGGTCACGGCATTGGCGGTGACGGCGCACGTATTGAGGAGGATCACGTCCGCCTCGGCGGGCACGTCCGTCTCCGCGCCGTCCATGCGCTGCCATGCCTCACGCACGGATTGGGATTCGTACTGGTTGACCTTACAGCCGAAGGTCAGGATGCAGAAAGTCCAAGGGGCATAGTGCATATGATGGGTCTCCCCCGCAGCGCCTGCCGGTTTCCGGTTCGCGTGTACGAATCGGGGAACAGCCCAGGCCGTTTCGGCCGGGCGGCAACTCGCACGGGGGAAACACCAGTCCCCTGGCAGGGATGGGAATCAGGCGGTCTTTTTCTTGAACTGGATGTCGATGATCTCGTAGTTGATCCGGCCACGCGGGGCGTTGACCGTGATTTCGTCGCCGACTTCCTTGCCGAGCAGGGCCATGCCGACGGGAGACTGGATGGAAATGGTCCCCTTGGCGTAGTCGGCCTCGTCCGGGCCGAGCAGCGTGAACTCGCGTTCTTCGCCGGTATCCGCATCCTCCACGGTCACGGTCGCGCCGAAGATGGCCTTTTCGCTGGAAAGGGTCGAAAGATCTATCACATTGAACAGCGCCATGCGCGATTCGATGTACTTGATGCGGGCTTCAAGCATCCCCTGGCGTTCGCGGGCTGCGTCGTAGCCGGCGTTTTCTTTCAAATCGCCTTCTTCGCGGGCTTCCTTAATGGCCTGGATAACGTGAGGACGCTCTTTCTTCAGACGGTCCAGCTCCTGTTCAAGGGCTTGGAAACCTTCTTTGGAAATGGGGATACTGCTCATGTTGAAATCTCCTGAATATTCTTGCGGAAATCGCCCGATACAAAAAAAAACACCCCCCGTCGCTGCGCGATGGGTGGAGCTTCAGTGCGATTGCCACGGTGCCAAAGTAGTCCATCCCGGAGGATAGGTCAAGCCACCGGGAAAACCGCGGCGGGAAATCAACGCCCTTTTCGGACAGCCACCTTGCGCCAAGAGGGATGAGCAGGTATCAAGAAAGAGCGGAATCCATTCTTCCGTTCCGGAGATCCCGTCCCCGTTCCGCAAACCGTCTATGTCGGAGACATGATGCTGAAACAACTTCTACTCGCTCTGAAACGGCTGCTGCGCGCCTTGGGCCCCGTCCTCGTCGGCTGCATCTTCTTGGGTGCGGTCTATCTTCTCTATAGGGAAATCAGCAAATACAGCCTCGCGGATATCCGCATGAGCCTCGCCCAGATTTCCACGGGAAGCATCATCCTGTCCGTCCTGCTCGCCATCATCAACTATATCATCCTGATCGGCTATGACTGGCTGGCGCTCAAAGGCATCCACAAGACCCTCCCCGTTTCCCGCATCGACTTTGTTTCCTTCCACCTTCTCGCGCGCAATATGCCTGTAGCCGAGGTTAAGCA
>URTO01000265.1 GCA_900550745.1 uncultured Desulfovibrio sp.
TCCCGAAAGCGTGGACAGGGGCTACCTCACCCAAACGGAGATACAGACGCTCATGGACGCACCGATGAAGAACGCCAACAACCTCATCCCGATCGCCGAAACGGGGGCAATCACCAAAAACCTGCGGAACTGCATGGAGGTTTTGCCGCGGCTGCGCCCCTCGCTGGCGGATCTGCCCCCCTGTCCGGGATTGATTTTGTTCGATGCGCTTGCAGGGCGCTACGCGGAAGCCCGCGCCCAGATCGTGCCGCTGTTGCTCGACAGGACGGAATTCCGCGGCCCCCTGTTTCAGGGCATCATCACCTTTTTGGAAGGCGGGGACGCCGTGCCCCCGCTCCGGGAAGCCCAAAGGCGCTTCCGCAAGGCCAGCGGCAAGCGCAAGGCGTTCCTCCCCGGCCCCGGCGGGTTGTGCTTCGCGCTGGCCCTGATCCGCGCCGACCAGCCGGAACTCCGCGAAGAATGCGCCGCCATGCTGCGCGAGCTGTCCCCCCGCCAGCCCGCCTACAAGGGGCTCGCGGCGGCAAAGGCGCTCCTCGGCCTTGCCAACGGACGTTCTGAGGCCGCCATGCTCAAACGCATTGAGGATCTGCCGTCCGATCCGTTTTCCGAGGCAGTTTTCCGGGCCGTGGACGCCAGCCTTGACGACGGTTCGCACGACGCCGGCCCCACGGAACGCCAGTTCGAGCGGCTCAAAGGCATACTCCCGCTCACGGCCTGCCTGTTCGCGGAAACGCTGGCCCGCCTCCGCCCGCAAGGGCCGTGGAAGGCGTGGATCGAGGGCTTCCCCATCCGCCATGTCCGGCTTACCGATTTTCTGGATCGGCGCGAAAACTGGGAACGGGTTTTCGAGGCGCTGGTGCACAGGCTGCAACAGCCCGCGGGAAAGGAGAAGGCCAAAAAGCGCATCGCATGGCTCGTGGATACCGAGCGTTTCCGGGTGGAGGCGCTGGAACAGTCTTCCAAAGGCGAGGACTGGAGCGCCGGGCGCGCCGTTTCCCTCAAGCGGCTGCACGAGGAATCCGAAACGCTGGACTGGCTCACCGAACAGGATCGTTCCGTGCTCGCCACCCTGCGCTGGTCGCGGTCGTGGAACGGCACAACCTGCGAGGCCGATCCCTACCGGGCGCTTCCGGCGCTGGCGGGCCATCCGAACCTGCTCCGGGCGTCGGATCGCGTGCCCATTTCACTGGCCTGCAAGCCCGTGGAACTGGTCGTGCGGCAGGAGCGCAACGGGTACAGCCTTGCGCTCTCGCGGTGGATGCCGCGCGGGGAAATGCGGTGCGTGGAGGCCGCCCCGCGATCCTATATCCTTTATTATCTTCCGGAACGTCTGGAAGGCGCCGCCGAGCTGCTTGGGGAGCATGGGCTGAGCGTCCCCACGGAAGGCGGCCCGCGGGTGCTGGAACTGATCAGGAATCTGGACGAGGGGGTGGTGCGCCCGGTGATCCGGGCCGAAGAGGTCTCCGCATCGATCCGGCTGCTGGTGCGCCTGCGTCCCCTCGGCACGGGCATTGAAGCCGCGGTGTATGTGCGTCCGTTCGGGATGCCCGATACCCCGGCGTTCCCGGCAGGCGAAGGGCCAGCGGCACCGTTGGCGGAGATCGAAGGCCGCACCGTACGCACGGAACGGGATTTCGAGGAGGAAACCCACGCGGCGAGGGATCTCGCGCGGCGCTGCCCGACGCTGCGCGGACGCGGCGGCATCGGCCCGTGGATCATTGAAGATATTGAAGAAGCCTTGGATTGCCTTCTCGAACTGGAAGAGGCGGGCCCGGAACTGGAATGGCCCGAAGGGGAGAAGCTCCGGGTCTGCCCGCAGGTTTCGGCAACGCGGCTCTCTGTGGACGTGCGCCATTCGCGCGACTGGTTCCAACTGCACGGGCAGATTGCGGTCAACGAGTCTCTGGTGCTGGATATGGCGCAGGTGCTGGAACGCCTCGCGCAGTCAAAAGGCCGTTTCGTGCCCCTTGGGGACAGCGCGTTCCTCGCCCTGACCAGGCAGTTCCGGCAGCAGCTTGATCGGCTGGAGCGGCTGGCCGAACGCGACGGCGCAAGCCTCCGGGTGCATCCGCTGGCGGCGGATACGGTGTGCGATCTGCTCGACGGGGCGGAGGTCAAGGGCGACGCCGCATGGGAAAGCTGGCTTGGGCGCATCCGTCAGCCCGGCGGTACGCCCGCCGTGCCTTCGACGCTGCGGGCGGAGCTGCGCGACTACCAGCTTGACGGCTACGTCTGGATGTCCCGGCTGGCCCGCTGGGGCGCGGGGGCCTGCCTTGCGGATGATATGGGGCTCGGCAAGACCGTGCAGACCATCGCCGTGCTACTGGCGCAGGCCGGGATGGGGCCGTCGATCATCATTGCGCCCACATCCGTCTGCCACAACTGGGAAAACGAGCTCGGACGCTTCGCGCCCACGCTCTCGGTGCACCGTTTCGGCCCCGGCGACCGGGCCGCACAGGTGGGGGCCCTCGGCCCCGGCGACGTGCTCATCGCAAGCTACGGGCTGCTACACACGGAGGCAAAATGCCTCTCCGGGCGCGAGTGGCAAGTGGCCGTTTTCGATGAGGCGCAGGCGCTCAAGAACGCCGACACCCGCCGCGCACGGGCCAGCCGCCAGATCCCGGCAGCCTTCCGCGTGGCGCTCACGGGCACGCCCATCGAAAACCGCCTTGAGGATCTTTGGAGCCTGTTCAACCTGATCAATCCCGGCCTGCTCGGTACGCGGCAGTCGTTCCAGAAACGGTTTGCCGCCGCATCCGCGCCGTCCACGGAGGAGGGCGTTTCGGAAGGCCAGTCCGCCGCCCGGCAAGCCCTGCGCGCGCTCGTCCGGCCCTTCATCCTGCGCCGCACCAAGAGCGAAGTCCTTACGGAACTTCCCCCGCGCACGGAACAGGTTATCGAAGTGGATCTCCCCGACGATGAGCGGGCTTTCTACGAGGCGCTGCGCCGCAGCGCCCTCGCCTCGCTGGAGGCCGCCGGGCAGGAGGATGGCGGGGCCTCCCGGAAATTCAGCATCCTGACCGAGCTGATGAAGCTGCGCCGGGCCTGCTGCGCCCCTGCACTCATCGATCCCGGCACCAAGCTTACGGGCGCGAAGCTCTCGGCTTTTATGGAACTGGTGGAAGAACTCGTACGGGGCGGGCACAAGGCGCTGGTATTCAGCCAGTTCGTGGGCTGCCTTTCCGAGGCCCGCCGCCTGCTCGATGCCGCCGGATACGGCTATCAGTATCTGGACGGCTCCACGCCCGACCGGGAGCGTCAGGCGGCTGTGGCGGCATTCCAGTCCGGCAAGGGCGATCTTTTCCTCATCAGCCTGAAGGCAGGCGGGCAGGGGCTCAACCTCACCGCCGCCGACTACGTGATCCATCTTGACCCGTGGTGGAACCCCGCCGTGGAGGATCAGGCGTCCGACCGCGCCTACCGCCTTGGGCAGCAGCGCCCCGTCACCGTCTACCGGCTGGTCGCGCGCGGAACCGTGGAGGAGTCCATCCTCAAGCTCCACCGTTCCAAGCGCGCCCTCGCCGCCGACGTCCTCGAAGGCACGGACGTGCCCTTGAGCGAGGCCGAGCTTATGGATTTGATCCGCAGATGACGGCACAGCCCGCCATACGGCCTGCAACGCGGCCCACCTGCCGCCATCTCACGGGAACGGGAAGCCGCACGCCAGAATGACGGCCCTTTCCGGTTTTCGGCAGGCCGCCGAGATACCCCGGTTTGTTTGCAGAGGTGGCTTTTTTCGGGGCCGTGCCATAGAAAATGGCTGATGCCTTTTTCTTTGAAGTTCCAAGGGAATAACCAATAAAATGTCTCAGCCATGAAGTCCGCCAAGGGGAAAACTGGAGAAAAAGGCTGCATTTCCACCACACTGTGGGATGAAACAACCGCATACCATGACAGAG
>URTO01000266.1 GCA_900550745.1 uncultured Desulfovibrio sp.
TGACCCCGATACTGTCACGGAAGCGAACATCGGACGCCAGTTGTTCAGCGAATCCGAGCTCGGACTGAACAAGGCGGCGGATGTGGGGGAGGCGCTGCATGAACTCCATCGCCTTGCGCATGGACACCTCTTCACAGCTCATACAGTCGGTGGCGTAGCTTGCGCAGGCGAAGCAGCCGCCGCGCCGGATCTGTTCGGCCAGCTTGCGGAAAATGGAGTCCAGATTGGCCGAGAGGTGGTAGCGCATGGATTCCACATGCACGCAGGACACACCGAAGTAGCCGGGAAAGAGCGCGGCCTTGAGGCGCGACATGATCTCGCCGAGCTCTTCGAGCGAGGGCATGGGGGAATCGTGCAGCGGATGGTGCAGAACCGCCTCAAGCGAGGAAGACGCGCACAACTGTTCCACGACGAGATCCAGATCGGGCATGGACGTTGGCGCTATGGGGGCGAGTGGTTTCATGGCGTACCTCAGGAAGGTTATTCGCCGCCCGCTTCGGAAGGCTGGGGCGACAGTCCGGGTTCAAGATCCTCAAATGCGGTATAGGAACCAAGATAGGCCAGCGTCGCCGTACCGATGGGGCCGTTGCGCTGCTTGCCGATGATGATTTCCGCCGAGCCCTTGTGCGGGTTGTCGGGCTGCTTGTGGTAGACCTCGTCGCGGTAGATGAACATGATGACGTCGGCGTCCTGCTCGATGGCGCCCGACTCGCGGAGGTCGGACAGCAGCGGACGCTTGTCCGTGCGCTCTTCCAGTTTACGGTTGAGCTGCGAAAGCGCCACGACCGGAATATCCATTTCCTTCGCCAGCCCTTTGAGGGCGCGGGAGATTTCCGAAATTTCCTGTTCGCGGGAATCCGTCCGCTTGGAGCCGCGCATGAGCTGGAGGTAGTCCACCATGACGAGGCCCACGCCGGATTCGGCCTTGAGCCGCCGGGTGCGGGCGCGCAGTTCCAACGGAGAGAGCGCGGGCGTGTCGTCGATGTAGATGGGGGCCTGCCCAAGCACGTCGGCGGCGTGGTAGAGCCTGCTCCATTCCTCGGAGTCGAGATAGCCCCGGCGCAGGTGCCCCAGATCCACCTTGCCCCATGCGCAAAGCATACGCATCATAAGCTGATCCATCGACATTTCGAGGGAATAGATGGCGACGGGCACATTGTCCTGCACGGCGGCGCGCATGGCCATGTTCAGGGCGAAGGCGGTCTTGCCCATGGAGGGGCGGGCCGCAACAATGATGAGATCCGAAGGCTGGAGCCCGGCGGTCATCTGATCAAGGCGGTTGTAGCCTGTGGTGACGCCGGTGACGGCTTCCTTCTGCTCGAAGCGCTTGGTCAGCTCCTCAAAAACGCGGTTGACCAACTCTTTGGAACTCTTGAAGACCTTGCCCGACGTGCGTTCCGAGATGGAAAAGACGGCCTGTTCGGATTCGTCCAGCAGGGCATCGACGCTGCGCGACTGGTCAAAACAGTTGCTGATGATGTCGGAACACGCGCCGATGAGGGAGCGCTGCAGCGACTTGTCGCGGACGATGGTGGAATAATATTCGGCATTGGCCCCGCTGACGACGGTCTGCGCCAGTTCCGAAAGGTAGGCCGCCCCGCCCACCGCTTCGAGCTGTCCATGATCCTTGAGGTAGCTCGCTACTGACACGAGATCGATGGGCGCGTTTTTGCGATAGAGTTCGAGGAAGCAGGTGTACAGCGTCTGGTGCGCGGGAAGGTAAAAATCGTCGGAGGAAAGCGTGTCCACGAGCGTGTGGAAGACGCTGTTACGGATAAAAATGCCCCCCAGAACGGCCTGTTCGGCCTCAACGCTGTGGGGGGGGACTCGACGAAGCAGATCGTTCGTCGCCCGATTGGGATCGGCAGGGGATGCCATGCGGAAATTCCTCTGTTGGGGACGCGTGAAAAAGAAGAGCAGAGGAGCCCACCGCCGAGCCGCCGCCCCCGGTGAAGGCCGGGGGCGGCGCAGGAAACTATTCGGCGGCTTCTTCCGTCGGGGCCTCGGCCGGGGCTTCGGCGGCTTCCTCTTCAACGAGGTGAGCCTTGTCTTCGGAGACAACCTTCACGGTGAGGGAAGCGATGACGTCGGCATGCAGACGCACGCGGACAGGGTGATCGCCGAGGGTACGGATGGGATGGTCGAGCAGGATGCGGCGACGATCCACTTCGATGCCCTGAGCGGCCAGCGCATCGCCGATGATGGCGGTGGTCACGGAACCGTAGAGCTTGTCATTGTCGCCCACGCGCATGACGATCGGAAGAACGAGGCCTTCCAGCTTGCCGGCGAGGTCGTCGGCGGCGGCGCGCAGGGCGTCCATACGGGCCTGCAGCTTCTTGCGTTCCAGTTCAAAAGCCTTGAGGTTACCGGGGGTGACCAGCATGGCCAGGCCCTGAGGCAACAGGTAGTTGCGGCCATAACCGGCCTTAACCGTCACCACATCGCCAAGGCGACCCAGGTTTTCCACATCGGCACGAAGAATGATTTTCATACCGGGTCTCCTTAGATGTTGCTCTTTTTCTTCACGTCAGAGGAATGGCCGGCGGTGTAGAACAGCAGGGCCATCTGACGGGCGCGCTTGATCTCGGTGGAGAGCAGACGCTGGTGCTTGGCGCAGGTGCCGGTGATGCGGCGGGCAATGATCTTGCCGCGTTCCGTGATGTAATCGCGCAGGATGTCGGGGCGCTTGTAATCCAGCGGCAGTTCCGCATCGGCGCAGAAACGGCAGAACTTGCGGCGAGGGGCAAATTTTTTCTTGAAGGCCATGTTACGCAACCTCCTCGGCCGCGTCGGCCAGCTTTACGGTAAGGAACTTGAACACGCCGTCGCTGATGCGGATGATGCGTTCGAGTTCAGCCACGGTGTCGCCGGGGGCGACATATTCGAGGCGCACATAGTAACCGCGCATCTGTTTGCGGACAGGGTAGGCGAGGTCGCGCATGCCCCAGTGATCCGCGGCAAACCGACCGCCGGCGCGTTCGATGACACCCGTGAAGGTGCCAAGCAACGCTTCACGCGCATCGGCAGCCAGCTCCGGGGAAAGGAGCAGCAGGGTTTCAAACTTTCTCATGCCAAGATCCTCCTTGTGGACTATGGCCTGTTCCCAGAGTCGCCCTCTCGGACGCGATGAAACAGGCAAGGCAGAACTCAACCCAATACGCGAACAGAAGCGCCCTGTCAAGCCGCCTCCCGTTTCCACGCGGCGGGTTGTGCGAAACGGGCAATCATCATAAAGATCGGCCAACGATTTGGAGGAAGGCTTATGGATATGGAAAAGAGGTTCCCGACGCGTGAGGTTGACGGTGTGGATGTCCCGCAGATGGGCATCAAAGAACTGATCAAGCAGCTCGGAGCGGCTCTTGAGACAATGGAAGGCAATCGCAAGTCATATACCTCGCCAGAGGAAATCGAGGCGGGTACGCTTATGGTCGCGCTTTTCGGCAATTCTTTGTACTACATGCGGTTGTTTGAAGAGAGCCTGCGCACGTTCGAGGCTGCGCAGAACGCCATGCTTGAGGAGCAGTTGCAGCAGGCCGATACTGTCGGCGGGATCTGCTAGGGCAGGGAATGGGGGAAGAGCGGGGCACGGGGCTTTAAGGGGATCCGTGACGGCTGGAGCGCAGAGGGGCCTTCCCGTGCCGAGGCCCCCTTCCTCAAGCCGATAAACGGACGGCTGAGCGCGTCTATAAAAAGCATAATGCCTTGCTTTGAATAAGACGGGCAGCCACGTTTGGGGCTTTTCCGAAGGCGGCCCCTACAAAGGGGTATAGGCTCTCTCTGACAAGCGGGAGGGGAAAGGTGCGCGTGTCAGATAGGCGAAACCAAGATATGCATAAGCAGAACCGCTTGTGGCACGGCCTACATTATCAGCGTCACG
>URTO01000267.1 GCA_900550745.1 uncultured Desulfovibrio sp.
GGGGTTTGGGGAAGGGAGGGAAAAGCTTTTCTTCAGAAAAGTTTTCCCTCCCTTCCCCAATATCCACTTCCCCTACACAATCTTCACGCCGCCGATCCAGTGGGCGGCGACGCGGCCCTTGAGGGTCTGGCCGAGCCACGGGGTATTGTGGCTCTTGGAGTAGAGGGCTTCGGGCGTAACCTGCCATTCGAGGTCGGGATCGAAAAGGAAGAAGTCGGCGGGCGCGCCGGGCTCGAAGGTGTTGACCGGAAGGTTGAACACGCGGCCGGGCTCCGTGGCCCAGAGACGGATGAGGTCGGCTTCGGTCAGCACGCCTTCGCGGACAAGCCCGTAGGTGATGGTCAGGGCGAGATCCATGCCCGTGAAGCCGTTGGGCGCTTCGTCAAAGGGCGTCTCCTTTTCGTGCGCGGCGTGCGGGGCGTGGTCGGTGGCAAGCATGTCGATGACGCCGGTCTTCACGGCTTCGCGCATGGCGGCGACGTCGGCGGGCGTGCGCAGCGGCGGGTTTACCTTGGCGAGCGTGTTGTAGCCGTTCACGGCGGTATCATCGAGCGTCAGGTAGTGCGGGGTCGTCTCGGCGGTCACCTTGACGCCGCGCGATTTGCCCCATGCGATGATGTCCACCGTGCGCTTGGCGGAAACGTGCGCGATGTGCACGGGCACGCCGAGGTAGTCGGCCAGCAGGATGCTGCGCGAAGCCTGAATGGTTTCGGCCACGTCGGGCTGGCCTTTGATGCCGAGGACGCCGCTGGTCACGCCTTCGTTCATGTGCGACTTGGCGGCAAGATAGGGATCTTCGCAGTGGTCGATGACGGTGAGATCGAGATCGGCGGCGTATTCCAGCATCCGGCGGAAGATTTCGGTATTGCCTACCGGGCGCCCGTCATTGGAGATGGCGACGCATCCGGCGTCCTTGAGTTCGGACATGCGGGTGAGTTCCTCTCCTTTGAGGCCGACGGTGGCCGCCCCGATGGGATGGACGCGGGGGCCGTTGGGCCACGAGCGGCGGGCGGATTCAAGGATCTGTTCCGTTACCGCGGCGTCGTCGTTGACCGGATCGGTGTTCGCCATGCAGAGGATGGCCCCGAACCCGCCGTGCGCGGCGGAGCTGAGGCCAGTGGCTACGGTTTCCTTCCATTCATAGCCGGGCTCGCGCAGGTGGGTATGCACGTCAATGAAGCTCGGAAACAGGATTTTCCCAGCGGCGTCCACGACTTCGGCGTCGGCGGGCGCATCAATGGAAGGGCTGAGGGACTGAACCTTGCCGTCGGCGACGAGCAGATCCACGGAGTCGCCCAGATAGCGGGCGTTTTTGATAAGAAGGGAGGACATCGGCGATCTCCGTTGTTAGAGGTTGTCCCTGATGTCGGGACGGGTGGCGAGGAGGTAAAGGACAGCCATGCGAACCGAAACCCCGGCGGAAACCTGATCGAGGATCAGCGACTGGGCGCTGTCCGCCAGGGCGTCGGAAACGTCGAGCCCGCGCAGGATGGGGCCGGGGTGCATGATGTGCGCGCCGGGTTTGGCCAGTTCCATATGGGCCGGGGTGAGGCAGAAGCGTTTGGAATATTCGCGCAGGTCGGGGAGCAGGCCCGCCTGCTGGCGTTCGAGCTGGAGGCGCAGGCACATGACGGCATCCATGTCGCGCACGGCTTTCTTGCTGTCCGTGCAGACCGTGACGGGCCAGTTGTCCACGCCCGCGGGCAGGAGGGTGCGCGGGGCGCACAGGCTGACGTTCACGCCGAGCTTGGTGAGCAGCAGCACGTTGGAGCGGCAGACGCGGCTATGGGCGCAGTCGCCGAGGATAAGCAGGTTTTTGCCTTTGAAGGCGTTCCGGTCGTGCCCCCAGACTTGGCGCAGGGAAAAGGCGTCGAGCAGGGCCTGGGTGGGGTGCGCGTGCCAGCCGTCCCCGGCGTTGACCACGCCGCAGTGCAGGCGTTCGGCGAGGAACTGGGCCGCGCCGCTGCTGGAGTGGCGGATGACGATGACATCAGGGTTCATGGCCTGAAGGGTCAGGGCCGTATCCTTCATGCTTTCGCCTTTCTGGAGGCTGGAACCGGATTTCGCCAGCCCGAAGGTGTCGGCGGAAAGGCGCTTGCCCGCCATGTCGAAAGAGGTCTTGGTGCGGGTGCTCGGTTCGGCGAAGAAGAGGACGACGCTTTTTCCCTTGAGGATAGGGACTTTCTTGACTGGCCGTGAGTTGATTTCGTGCAGGTTTGCGGCAGTATCGAGCAGGTGGAAAAGTTCTTCCTGCGTCAACTGATCCACATCCAGCAAGTCTTTGTGGGGCCAATGGAAGGTTTCCTGTTGCATGGCGGCTTCTCGCGGGTTGACGTTGGAGCCTGTCGTCTCGGCAGGCCGATGGCGTATCGGCGGAAAACGGAAAAGCTCAAAAAAAACCCCGCTGGAGCAACGGGGAATAGAGAGAAGCCGGGGCAATGCCGTTTCGGAGGGCTTCGGGGGATTCGCAGCGGCGGAGGGTGAAGGACATTCGGCTTCTCTGAGATGTTTGACGTTTTTTGGGTGTATGCCCACACGGTACGATATGCGGGCTGCCCCTTGATGTAAAGTTTTTTTTGTATGGGTTTGTGCCGGAGCGCAAAACGGGATAAGAGAGGCCATCCCGTGAACCGCATCCCGGAGTATTTATGCTTTTGTATATCCATGTGCCGTTCTGCCGCCGCAAATGCCGTTATTGCGCTTTTTATTCCACTCCGTTGCCCTGTTCGGGCGATGAAATGGCCGTGTATCTTTCAGCGCTGTATGCCGAGCTGGGGCAATGGGGGCGGCGTCTCGGCAGAGTACCCGTGGAGAGCGTTTTCTTCGGCGGCGGCACGCCAAGCCTGCTTGAGCCGGATCAAGTGGCTGGCGTGCTGGATTGCGTGGGACGGACGTTTGAAGTGCTGCCCGGAGCGGAAATCAGCATGGAAGCGAACCCGGATTCCCTGCATACGGCGGAAAAGGCAAGCGGTTTTTTGGCGGCGGGCGTCAACCGGATTTCGCTCGGCGTGCAGTCGCTGCATGACGGGATGCTGGAAACGCTCGGACGGCTGCACAGGGCGGATGCGGCGCGGGAGGCGTTCCGGGCCATACGGGAAGCGGGCTGCGCCAATTTGAGCCTTGACCTGATGTGGGGCCTGCCGGGGCAGACGCTGGGGCAATGGCTGGACGATGTGCGCGCGGCAATCGCGCTTGGGCCGGAGCATGTTTCCGCATATGGGCTGACCCTTGAGCCGGGGACGCCTCTCGCGGAGTCCTGTGGGGATGCGGATCTCCCTTCGGAAGACGTACAGTGCGCCATGTACCTTGAAGGCATCCGGCTGTTCGAGGAGGCCGGGCTGCATCATTATGAGGTATCCAACTTTGCCGGGGATGGTTTCCGGTGCCGCCACAATCTGGGGTACTGGGAAGGCCGGGACTATCTGGGGGTCGGCCCTGCGGCGACGTCCACGATCGGCGGGGAGCGCTGGACGAATCCAGAGGGGGAAGGGTGGCTGGAGCAGGTGCGTGAAGGGCGCCGCTGCCCTGAGCGGGAGCCTTTGGATCGGATGACGCAGGCTCTGGAACTCATGATGCTGCGCCTGCGAACCGTGGACGGCTTGCCGCTGAATGCCTATGAATCCTTGGCCGGACGCCCGTTTATGGAGGATCACGGGCCGTTCGCCCTCCACCTTTGTGCTGAGGGGTTGGCCCGGATGGGGAACGGTGTGTTCCGGCTGACGGATGAAGGGATGCTTGTTTCCAACAGTATCCTCAGTGAACTTTTTGAAGAGGAACCCAACAGCGTGGGATGAGGTTTCATTGGGGAGGGGGAACGCCCTTTATAATGATAAGACTGTGTCATAGAAAAAGGTTGATGCCTTTTT
>URTO01000268.1 GCA_900550745.1 uncultured Desulfovibrio sp.
GATTCCGCCAAGGGAAAGCTGAAGAAAAAGGCTGTATTTTCATCGCGCTGTGGAGATGGAACAACCGCATGCCATAACGGAGCCTTTTGAGATTCCAAAGAAATAACCAATAAAACGCCCCCAACCATGGAGCCCACCAGCGGAAAAATCGGAGAAAAAATATCTATTTTTCATCATATTGCGAGACAAAATAACCATATGCCATGACAGGGCCTTTATGTTCAAGGAGCAGCCAAAAGGCCCTGACAGTAGGATATGACTGTTTCACCTCCGCAGCATGGTGAAAAACAGCCTTTTTCTCCAGTTCTTCCGTCGGCGTGCCTCATGGCTGGGGCCTGTTGCCGTTTATCCCTTTGGAACTTCAAAAAAGCGTCAGCCGTTTCTACGGCACAGCCAACCAAAACCATTCAAGGGGTACGCCCGCCTTCCGCAACGTACCGCGCAATCACGGCAAGGAAGGCGTCGCCGTATTGCGCCAGCTTCCTCTCCCCAACCCCGGCGATGCCGAGCATGGCCTCGCGGCTGTCCGGCTTTCCCGCCGCCATTTCCCGCAGGGCACGGTCATGGAACACCACATACGGCGGCACCTGCGCGGCTTCCGCCAGCCTGCGGCGTTCCGCACGCAGGAGCTGGAACAGCGTATCGTCCATATCCACACCCTGCGCCGTCCCGCCACGTTCCGCCCGGTTTCGGCGGGCGCGCGTTTCCACGATCCGCAGGGCACGGAATGGGGCGCCCCGCAGCGTCCCCCACCCGGCTTCGGTAACACGCAGATATGGATATTCTTCACCTTCCACGGCAACCAGCCCCTGACGGATCAGGGCATCGATCAAGTATTTCCAGAAACGGCGCGTCCTATCCTTGCCCACGCCATAGGTGGGCAGATGCTGAAAGCCGGTTTCCCGGATGCGGCGGTTATCCGCCCCCATCAGGATGTCCATGATGAGCACCCGCCCGAAGCGGCACCCGCTTCTCACCATTGCGGAGAGCGCCTTCTGCGCCTCGATGGTGTAATCTTCCTCCTGTATCTCCCCGGTGCATACGTCGCACCCTCCGCAATTGGGCTCCGCGAAATCTTCCCCGAAATACGCCAGCAGCGCCTTGCGGCGGCACTGGTTGCGTTCCGCATACTCCAGCATGGCGTAGGCGTGTTTTTCCGCAATGCCCCTCTGCCCTTCATCCTCGGTCTGACGCGCGAAATAAAGCAGTTGCGCCATATCCGCCGCACTGTAAAGCAACAGGCAGTGCGCGGGATCGCCGTCACGCCCGGCCCGGCCCGTTTCCTGATAATAGCCTTCCACGTTTTTCGGCAGGTCGAGATGCACCACAAAACGCACGTCGGGCTTGTCGATGCCCATGCCGAAGGCCACCGTCGCCACCACAACGGGGCACTCGTCCCGCCGAAAGGCCTCCTGCACGCGCATACGCTCAGCATCGGGCAAACCGGCATGATAAGCCTCGGCCTTCACGCCTTTTTTCTGGAGGAATGCGGCGGTCTCTTCAACTTTCCGGCGCGTGGCCCGGTAGACGATGCCCGATTCCCCTGCGTGCCCGCCAAGGAATGAAAGCAACTGGGCATGGGGCTCCTCCTTGGGCAGGACATGATAGAAAAGGTTCGGGCGGTCGAACGAAGCCCGGATCAGCCGGGGCTCCCGCAGGCCGAGCCGGGAAAGGATGTCGCGCTCCACCTCAGGCGTGGCCGTAGCCGTGAACGCCGCCACCGGGCACTGGGGGAAGCGTTCGACAAGCCCGGAAAGCGCCAGATAATCCGGGCGGAAATCGTGCCCCCACTGGGAAATGCAGTGCGCCTCGTCAATGGCGAAGAAAGAGACGGGCCATGAGGCCAGCGCGTCCCAGAAGCCGGGCGCGCTCAGGCGTTCGGGCGAAATGTACAGCAAGTCCAGCCCGCCGGAGGCCAGCGCCTCCCGCACGGCCCTGTGCCCGCCGGGGGACAGCGAGCTGTTGAGCGCGGCGGCCCGCAACCCATTGGCGCAGGCGGCATCCACCTGATCCTTCATCAGCGAGATCAGCGGGCTGATCACCACGCATACGCCATCCATCAAATATGACGGCAACTGAAAGCACAGGCTTTTCCCCCCGCCCGTGGGCATGATGGAAAGCGAGTCATGCCCGCCGAGAATCCCCTTTACAATCTCAAGCTGATGCGGACGGAAGGCCGTATAACCAAATATCCGGGCCAGCGCCCCATACAGTTCGGCATCGCCCCATCCCCCTGTCCCGCCATGTCCCATCATGCCTCTCCTTGCCGCCATTTGGAAAACAGCCCGTCCATCAACCTTCCGCACCAAAACGCAAGCCCATGCCGCGCGCCCTTCCCGCCCTCCACGGCCAGGCCCGGCATACGCTTCCCGCCTGCATCCCTCCCCACGGCAGGGCTGAGCTCCTTTGGAGGAGCGAAGAAGAAAGTTCCGGCCCTCCCCTTTGCCGCTAGCCCCTACGCCCGTTCCCGCAACATCTGGCCGACGCTCAGGAATACGGAGGACGCCGCGTCCCGAACCTCCGGCGCGGCATTGGCTACGGCATAGCCGCTGAAATGGCGGATCATGGGGAGGTCATTCATATCGTCGCCGATGACGAGCACTTCCTTGGCTTCGCCCCAGCGCCGCAGCTCAAGCAGGCGTGCCATGCCCGCGGCCTTGCTCACGTCCGGGGCGGTGATGTCGATGCAGATATTGCTGAAATGCACGCCCGCATTCCCCCCGCAATCTTCCGCAAGGGCTTCAGACCACGCCGCCGATTCGCCGGGCTCGGCGTAGGCGAGGCTGATCTGATGCAGTCCGGGCATACGCAGGGCCTCCGAGGGGGAAAGCCGAGGGAGCACATGATCTTTAAGGATCCAATAGTCCGTCTTATCCGCGTGGGTAAAAATGGACGTCCCCGCGAAGAACGCGCACTGCGAACTTGCCCGCATACCCGGATGATCCATGATTTCGGCGCGCACCGGCTCAGGCAGGGCCGCGCAATACACATCCTGCGCCTGTTCGTCACAGATCATCGCGCCGTTATTGCAGATCAAAAAATCGTAGGGGATGTTGAACCGCTTCACGTCGCGCAGGAGCGTGTTCCGGCCCCGGCCCGTCACGATCCCGAAAGCGTTCCCCAAACGCCTCCAGCCCGCTATGGCCTCAAGATCGGCTTCGCTCACCACACCGTCGCGGAACAGGGTTCCGTCAAAATCGCAGGCCGCTATCTTCATGCGCTTCCTCCTCCCCAACCTCTATAGCCGAACCCAGTCCCGCGCAACCCCGGAAACCGGGACGAGTACAGGGGCTCTGCCCCTGGAACCCCGGCAGAGGCGCTGCCTCTGCACTCCGCAAGGGGCGAGCCGCCCCTTGACCCGGCAGCGCGTTTGCTTCGGCGGCAAGCCGCCAAAGCAAACGCTTAGCGGGGTAATGGAGGCTACGGGGACATCTCTACTTTATACGGCCCAAAGGAACTTTTTCAAAAGACTGTATCATGGGAAGTGTTGATGCTTTTTTCCTTGAAACTCCAAAGGAATAACTAATAAAATGCCCCAACCATGAATTCCGCCAACGGAAAACTAGATAAAAAGGAGGTATTTTCAGCGTGCTGTGGAGATAAAACAACCACATGCTATGCAAGGCCTTTCAAAAACATACCGGAACGAACTCCTTACGCACAGCCTCCCCATCAGTCAAACGTCTTGGGAAGATGAAGAGATTGTGGAAATATACTGATTACACCTAACGACAAGGGCACATACAAAAGGCGCTGCCGTAGTATGCGGTTGTTCCATCTCCACAGGGCGGTTCGGGTTACTCAGGTTTTCGTTGATGACCCGCATGATTCGTTCCATCAGTTTGTCATCGGGGGACTGTACTTCT
>URTO01000269.1 GCA_900550745.1 uncultured Desulfovibrio sp.
GTCATTTGGAGGAGCTTCTTGTACAAGTGGCAAAAGAGATTATAGATATATCATTTAAGTATGATATTCAGCCTGCACGACCTCGCGGAAGACATTATCCCTGTGCGTGGAGCAGACTCCGTCCGCGGAGCAGGCAATCCCCCCGACAAGCGTGTTACCTCAGCGCGTGGAGCAAACTCCATGAAAATCATCCTACTCAGAAACCCGAAGCACGTTGCTCCAGCGCGTGGACAACCTTCCCGCACACAGGAAAGCCCTTATCCGATATCTTTGAGTCTCCTCCGGGTACAGCCCCCGCACACGGAGAACCCTTTTTGCTTGTCTTCCCGGCTCACCCTGCGGCGGGTGCAATCTCGTACCCGGAGCCCCCTCTCAGGGGGCCACACCAAACACAGGTCACTGGCAACCTCCCCGCATGCAGAAAATTACTCCGATATATTCGAGGCTCCTCCGGGTACAGCCTCAGCACACGGAGAACCCTTTTTGCGCGTCTTCCCGGCTCACCCTGCGGCGGGTACAACCTCGTACACGGAGTCCCCTTCTCAGAGGGCCACACCAGATGCAGGCCGCTGGCAACTTCCCCACACACGCGGGAAGGCCGCTAGTGTTTGCGCCGGACGCCGATGATATTGGGCAACGGAGCGCCAAGGCTCCCGGAAGCCCAGAACTCCGGCAGGGAACGCCCCAGCCAGATCCGGCTGCGGGCTGGAGTACGCAGGAACAGGCCGGCCAAGCTTCCGCCCTCGGTATACATCACCACCCGGACATCAATGGGCAACGCCAGCAAAAGCGCCCCAAAATCCACGCCGGTTATCGGTTCCCGGCACAGGATAAACAGGATGGCCCCCGTGCCGTCACGGGCCACAGCGGAAATGGAGTGCTTCGGGCCGCCGGGCTTCCAGAGCAGACGCCGATCCGAACTGATCATGCGGTAATTCTGCACGACCATACTGTAATGCGGGAGCAGGTTCTCCCAGTCGTCCGTGGAACGATCCAGCAAATCCGCGCCGGGCAAATCCGGGCTGTCCGGGCCAGCGACGAAAAACGCCCCGAACTTGGATACCACGCGCCCGTTATTGATTGTCCCGCCGGTACGAAGATAGCCTGTGCTCGTAACGCCATCGGGCAGATACATGCTGGCATTGGTGGCGGCTATCAACCCCTTGCGCGTGGCCCAAGCCTCAAGCGGCAGCGACTGCCCCTCAAAACTCGCCGTTTCCACAGTAAAATCGAAGTATGCGGGATCAATGCGCAAAAATACCACTTCAAACGGCTCGCCCCCGTCGAACTGCGCGGAGAACAAACCAAGCTGGAGGCCTTCCTCCAATTTTTCCCACGGCGGGAGCGCCTCAAAAGCCCAGCGCGGCGGAGGCGGGGGAGCCTGCTGCGCCACACCCGGCTGTGGCGGGACAAGCGCGTTCTTGATGGCCGTGAGCCCATCCTGCGCCTCGGAAGGCATGCCGTCAGCACAGGCAGGGACGGAGGACAACGCCAGCACGCACAAAAGGAACAACTGGCGGAACACGGCGAACGCCAGCGGCGCGAGGCACAAGCCGTAGCCGCCGTGGACTTGATCACGCCCCCGCCGTTCTCCCTCATGCCGGAATAGGCCGCGTCCGCCGCTGCATATGGCATGGCGTATGGATAAAAAAAGGTGCAGCGTCATGATAATCAGGTCTCCAATGCCCCGAATAACCAGAGTTTACGGTAATTCCAGCAAAGGCGCAACGCACCGGGGCCCTCCCAAAGCCGTGGGCGGCATGAGCGCCGCAGAACGAAAGGCGCCCCCTTCCCAACGCGCGGCGGGGCGTTGCCCTTCGCGGAAATCCGGCATAGAATAAAGAACTTGGGATTATGACTGACTTTTGAAACGAGGTTTTCCATGAATATCGGCCAACTCATTGCGGAAAGGGGCAAGCCTTTCTATTCCTTTGAATTTTTTCCTCCGAAAGACCCTGACCAATGGCCGGATTTCTTCAAGATGGCCGAACGGCTGGCTCCGCTGGAACCGCTGTTCACCTCCGTTACGTACGGGGCGGGCGGCTCCAGCCAAGACTCTACGCTGGAAATCGTTTCCCACCTGAAGAAAGAGTTCCTGTTTGAAACGATGGCCCACCTGACCTGCGTCGGCGCGACGCAGGAGCATATCACGCAATATCTCCAACGCCTGCGCGACAACGGCGTGGATAATGTTTTGGCCCTGCGCGGCGACATCCCCAAAGGGCAGGACATCGACTGGGAAACCGCCGAATTCCGCCATGCCGCGGATCTCGTCCGTTTCGCCAAGGCGCATTATCCCGACATGGGCATCGGCGTCGCCGGATATCCGGCCCCCCATCCTGAATCGCCGAGCTTCGCCAGCGACTGGCGCTACACCGTCGCCAAAATCCGTGAAGGTGCGGACTTCGTGATCACGCAGTTGTTCTTCGACGTGCGCGAATACCTCCATTTTGTGGACAGGCTCAGCGACATGGGCGTGTCCATCCCGGTCATCCCCGGCATCCTGCCCATCCAGAGCCTCGAATCCATCCGGCGCACCCTCGCCCTGTGCGGTGCGAACATCCCCGGCAAACTCTACCTTGCCCTTGAGGAAGCCAATGCCAAGGGCGGCGCGGAAGCCGTGCGCGAAGCGGGCCTCAAGTTTGCCGTGCAGCAGATCCGTACCTTGCTGGACAACGGCGCGCCGGGCATCCACCTGTACACGCTGAACAAGGCACCCATGTGCCTCCGCATCGCGGAAGAAGTGGGCGCACTGTAATGGCCGTCGATCTCGCCACCTTTTCGCCTCAGCGCATCCTTGTCTGCCAGCTCAGGCAGATCGGGGATGTGGTGCTCGCCACGCCGTCCATCGAGCTGCTCAAACGGCGCTACCCGGACGCCGAAATCCACCTGCTGACCGAAAAAAAGTGCGCCCCGCTCCTTGAGCACAACCCGCATCTCGGCAAGGTATGGGAGCTGGACAAAAAACTCCTGTCCTCCCTGCCCCAAGAGATCGCATGGTATTGGCATGTTGCCCGCACAGGCTACGATCTCGTCGTGGATTTTCAGCAGCTTCCGCGCTGCCGCTGGGTGGTGGCCTTTTCCGGCGCCCCAGTCCGCCTCTCCTATACGCCGCCGTGGTACACGCGCCTGCTGTACACGCATTCCGCCGACATGCTCGACGGCTATTCAGCCATGAGCAAGGCCAGCGTACTGCGCCCTCTCGGCATCGAATGGAACGGCGAGCGCCCGCGCGTCTATCTCACGGATGAGGAACACGCCTTCGCGCGCGCCTTGCTCGCCCAAGCGGGGTTGCAGCCGGATCAGCGCCTCATCACGCTGGACCCCACGCACCGCCAGCCCACGCGCCGCTGGCCTCTGGCGCACTACGCCGGGCTGGTCAGCCTGCTTGCGGAGCGCGACGCCTCCCTGCGTTTCCTGCCTCTCTGGGGGCCGGGCGAGGAAACCGAAATTCAGGAGCTGGCCCGCCTCTGCCCCGCCGGTTCGCTGCTCTTGCCGGATCGGATGCTGTCGCTGCGGGAAATGGCGGCCTGCATCGCGGAAGCGGATTTGCACATCGGCAACTGTTCCGCACCCCGGCACATCGCCGTGGCGGTGGACACGCCGACCCTCACCGTGCTTGGTTCGACCTCCCCGGCGTGGACTTTCCCCTCTCCCGAACACGCCGACATTGCCCTGAACCTTCCCTGCCAGCACTGCAACCGCAACCACTGCCCCGATCCCCGCTGCCTCACCGGGATGCTGCCCGGCCCTGTCGCGGACAAGGCGATGGGGATGTTGAAGAAGTAAGAGAAGCGGGGAGGGGAAGGGGAGCCTTTTGGAAAAGGCTCCCCTTCCCCTCCCCGAACCCCTCCCCCCTCCCTC
>URTO01000270.1 GCA_900550745.1 uncultured Desulfovibrio sp.
GAAAGGCCCCTCCTCCCCTCCCCAATTCATTCCTTCAGCCTCTTCAAACTGCCCGCCAGCGCTTCGGCCTTGCGGGGGCCGATGCCGGGGATCGCGGCAAGCTGGGCGGGCGTGGCGGCAATGATGGCATCAAGGGCCTTGAAATGATCCCAGAGCAGCCGGGCCGTGGCCTTGCCTACGCCGGGGATGCGGAGGAGTTCGGCGGAGAGCGCCGCGCCCGCCCGCGCCCGGCGGTGCCGCCCGATGACGAAGTGGTGCGCCGTATCGCGGACATGCTGGAGAAACAATAACTCGGCGGAACCGTCGCGCAGCGGCAGGGGGTTGCTCCTGCCGGGCAGGAAAATCCGGTCGCCCACGTTCCCGGCCCGGCGGTCGGCGCGCCCCATGTCGTCGCGGGCCTTGGCGATGCCCGCCAGCAGGAACAGCCCTTCGGCATTGGATTCCCTGACGATGCGCTGCACGGCGGAAACCTGCCCGCGCCCGCCGTCGATGAGCACCAGATCCGCCCACGGCGGCCCGGATTCGAGGCGGCGGCGCATCCACTCGGCAAGGGCGGCGTAGTCGTCGCCGTTGCAGGCCGCTTCGCCTTCAAGGGCATAGGTACGGTAATCGGATTTCTGGGGCTGCCCGTCCTCGAAGACGACCATGCCCACGCGGGTGGACGTGCCGCCCGTGTGGGAAACGTCCACGCACTCGATGCGCCGGATGGGGCGGGATGCCGTCGGGACGGCCCCCGGCAGAGCGGATTGCACCTTGTCCAGCGCGAAGGCGGCGGCGAGGCGGTCGGACATGGGGACTTCCGATTTGGTGACGGCGGCTTCGCGGGCGTTGGAGACGGCCATGTCCACGAGCCGGGCTTCGGCGGCATTGCGGGGCTTGGCGATGCGGACGATGCCCCCGCGCGCGTCGGCAAGGGCCGCTTCCAGCGCTTCGAGGGATTCCACCTCGTCGGTGGCGTGCCCGTTGGAATCCGTCCCGGCGGCGTGAGGCGGTTCCGCTTCGCCTTCGGGTGCCGCAATGTGATCTTTTTCTGGGGAGGCGGCGTCTAAGGCGTCCTGCCCGCCGGACATCCCCGGCAGAGCCGTATCTTCGGGCAGCCACGGCACGACGATGCGTGGCGGGATGGATGTCTGCGGGCCGTAGAACTGCCCGATGAAGCTCCAGAGCAGTTCCGGGCCTTCCGCCAGTTCCAGATCCGGCCAGAAGAAGGTGCGCCCGTCCACAAGCCGCCCTTCGCGCACGAAGAGGAGCCCAAGGGCAAGGCCGCCTTTGGCGGGGGCCACGCCCGCCACGTCCATGTTGCCGCCTTCCGGCAAGACCACGCTCTGGCGCTCCACCGTGCGTTCGATGGCCTTGATCTGATCCCGGAACACGGCGGCCTGTTCGTAGTTCATGGCTTCGGACGCGTCCGTCATGGCGTGGCGCAGCGTATCGAGCAATTCACGGGAGCGCCCGGAGAGGAGCAGTTCCACGCGGTGTATGAGGGAGGCGTATTCTTCAGCGGGGACGTTTTCCGTGCACGGCGCGAGGCACTGCCCGATATGGTGGTAGAGGCAGGGCCGGACGCGGTTTTTAAAGGCCCGGTCCACGCAGCGCCGCAAGGGGAAGACCCGGTGGATGCTCTTCCATGTCTCGCGGGCCGCCTGCCCGGAGGTGAAGGGGCCGAAATAGCGGGCGTTGTCGCGCCGGGCCTGACGCACGACCTCAAGGCGCGGATAGGGGGCGTCCTTGGCTATGCGGAACAGGACATACTGCTTGTCGTCGCGCAGGACGATGTTGTAGTGCGGGCGGTGTTTCTTGATAAGGCTGGCTTCGAGGAGCAGCGCTTCCTTTTCCGTGGTGGTGGAAAGCGTCTCCAGCGAGGCGGCGTGCCCGATCATGGCGGCGGTTTTCGGGGTCAGGGCCGAAGCCTCCCGGAAATAGGAAAGGATGCGCTTGCGGAGGTTGCGGGCCTTGCCCACATAGATGATCCGCCCCTGCGCGTCCTTATAGATATAGATGCCGGGCGTGGTCGGAAGGGTTGAGGATGCTGGGCGCTCCATGCGATCTCCAAAAAAAGTCTGAAAAAGAGGCAGGATGAAAGGCCGCATCCAGTCTACAGGGTGGTGGGCGGCCTGTAAACCGCCCTCCGGTTGGCGCTTGCCAGATCGCGCCGGATGCGTGTACTCTACTCGTATCCATTTATATTTTTTGCCGACGAGAGGCCAGTATGGCGCGGAAAGATCCCTACGACCCGGAAGAAGGCATCATAGACCTTTTTGATATCGTCGATGACCCCGAGGCGTCTCCTGAACCGGAGCCCCGCGGGGCTCTTCATGATGAAGGCGGGCAGGCCCTGCCGGGACAGCCCGAAACGGCCGAGCCGGAAAGCCCTCCGAGGGAAGAGGGCGAACGTGTGGTGTCGCGGTATCCTTTTGAGAACAGCGATGATTTCCTTGAAGAGATCGAAAAGACGCCCCTCATGACGCTGCTGCCTCCGAAGGGCGGGGCTTCCGCGTTGCCGGAGGAGCCCGTTTCGGATGGCGCGGGAGAAGAGGCTCCCGCCGAGAGCCAACCCGTCCGCGAAGAGCCGGACGAGGCGTTGATCCGCGCCTTTGAAGCGGAAATGGCGAAGGCAGGGGCGGTTGTACACGAGTATGGTGTGGAAACGGCTCACGACGTGGCCGATGCCTCCGGGGGGCCGGACGGGACGGAAGCCCCATCCTCCGACGCCGCAGGGCCGGAATGTGCCGAGCCGTCCGTTGGGGCTCAGGGGGCCCCCGCCCCGGAACCCGCCGAAAGGACGTATGCCGAGGATCTGGAATTGCTGTCCGGTGACGCTCCGGCTGCGGATGCCCCACAGGTTGAACCCTCGCCGGTTGCGTCCGGGCCAGCTCTGGAGGCTCCCATGCTGGTTTCCCCGGAAGGGGGGGAGGGCTTGGAAGCTGACCCCGTCCCCTCCCGGCAGGCCGAGGCCGCGCCGGAAAGGGCTGTTGGGGAACCGTCGGAAGCCTTGCCCTCTCCCGCATCAGTGGATGAAGTTGCCGGGCCGTTGCCGGAAGTTTCCGAGGACGGCACGGATCGGGCGCTTGCCTTCGTGCCCGTCGCCGTGCCGGACGTTCCCGTCAGTGCCGCCGTGCCGCAAGCGGAGCCTGGCTCCTGCGGGCATGGAATGGAAGAACGTATTATCCGGCTGGAGGAAGCCTTGAGCCGTCTCAACGAACGGGTAGCCGCCTTGGAGCAGCGCGTAGATGACGCTGCTGGGCAGGAGCTCAGCGTTTCCGCGCTCTCCGGCGACATCCAGTCCCTGCTTGCGGAAGGCAATGCCCTGTGCGGCCAGTTGAAATCGCTCGCGGCTGAGCTGACGCCTTCGGGCGTCCCCGCCGAGGCCCCCGAAGCCGCACCGCTTCCCGGCGCATCCGCCGAGGCGTCTGAAGAGCCCGCCTCCCCTTCAGTTCCCTCCCGTTCCGCCGAGATACCTTGGGAGTCCACTTCTTCGGAAGCCGATCCCGATGACGGCCCGGATGTGCTTGGCCTTGCGCTGGAATCGCTGGAGCGGCGGCTTGCGCTCTTGGAGAGCCGCCCCGTGCAGGCTCCCGACGCCGCCGGCATCGTGCAGGATGTCCTTGCCCTCGTCCGTGTGGACATGGAAAAGGCATCCGAGGAGCAGGAGGCTTCTGCCCGCGCGCTGGGGCAATTGGAGCGGCGCGTGCAGGATTTGGAGAGCCGCCCGCTTCCGCAGCTTATCCTGCCGGATCTCCCCGACGCGGAAGCCATCACCGCCGGCAATGCCCAAAGCCTATTCAATTAAAAGTTCACAATTGACAATTGACAACGATACCCTGCGGAATAAGAAC
>URTO01000271.1 GCA_900550745.1 uncultured Desulfovibrio sp.
CCAAAATAAAACGGATATACCACCACCCGCTATGGTGAGTCCCCAATCAATCCAGTCCCATAAACCACCCCGAAGGGTTCTCCCGGCGCATGGGGCACTGCAAACTGACCCTGACGCTGGACGGGGAACCGCTCGTGCGCCGGGCCGTCCGCGCCGCGCTGGACGCCGGGCTTGCCCCCGTGTTCGTCACCGTGCGGCCCGACGCCTCCCCGGAATTGCTCAAGGCCGTCTCCGGCTTCGATGCCCGCGTGGAGCTCGTCCCCGCCCCCGACGCCCACCTTGGACAGGCCGAATCCCTCAAGGCGGGCATCCGGCGGCTTGTTGCACGCTTTGCCTGCCCTCCTCAGGGCGTCGTCGTCCTCCTTGGGGATCAGCCGCTGGTCGGGGCGGAACTGGTACGGGAACTGACGGCGTTTTATCTGCAAAAACCGGAATGCGCGGCGGCCCCGGCGTGCGGCGGCGTCCGGGGCAACCCGGTGATCCTGCCCGCCGGGGCATTCGGCGAAACGCTTCACCTGAGCGGCGACAAGGGCGCCAGAGACATTCTGGCCGCATTCGGCTTGCGCCTCATGCCTACCAATGATACGGCAGCAATAACAGATGTTGATACGTGGGAGGCTTACGAAAGCCTGTCCCGTGCAAAGCCTTTGTAAGGAAGCCTCCATGTCCCAATCCGCGAGCGAACACGCAGTCCATTTCGTCACGCCTCCCCTTCGGAACGGCAAGCCCTACGAAAATCCGGCCCTTCCCGAACTTCCCAGCCTGTGGAGCCTCGACCACCCGGATACCGCGCCGATCCCCGACGAGGCGGCCTGCCGTGCCCTATGGACGCGCTACGCCATGTTCTCCCATATCGAACGGCACAGCGAATGCGTAGCCGATATGGCCGAAGCGTTGGCCCGAAGAGCGATTGAAACGGGCGCATCCAGACACCCCGAACTCGTGGCCCTGTCCCGCGCGGCGGGCCTGCTGCACGACATCGCCAAGTCCTATACCGTGCAGTTCGGCGGCAGCCATGCCCAGATCGGCGCGTCATGGGTAATCGATTCCACGGGCAACCATAAGGTCGCCCAGGCCGTCTACCACCACGTCGAATGGCCCTGGCCGCTGCCCGAAGATCTCATCCATCCTGTTTTTTTCGTCATTTATGCGGACAAGCGGGCCCGCCACGACGAAATGGTATCGCTCGACGAGCGCTATGAAGATCTGCTTGTCCGCTATGGAAAAAGCGAACACTCCCGCGCCGCCATCCATCGCGGCTGGGAACATTCCAAAACCATTGAGCGCGTCCTTTCGGCGCAACTGGAGTTTCCTCTCCATGAAAGTACTGTTGTTGGCGGGCGGCTGGTCTCCCGAACGTGAAGTTTCCCTGAAGGGCGGCGAGCAGATCGCCGCCGCCCTCAAGGAACGCGGGCACAGCGTAACGCTCTGCGATCCGGCCAAGGATTTTGAACGGCTTATGGACATGGCCCGCGGACATGACGCGGCCTTCATCAACCTGCACGGCGCGCCCGGCGAAGACGGCCTCGTACAGGCCATCCTCGATCGCGTGGGCTGCCCGTATCAGGGGGCCGGCCCCGCCGGTTCCTTCCTCGCCCTGCACAAGGCGGCGGCCCGGCAGATCTTCCGCGATGCGGGCCTGAACATCCCCGACGGCGTGTTCCTGCCCCGACATCCCGGCCCGAACTGGAAGCCCGATCTGCAATACCCGATGTTCGTCAAGTCGAACACCGGCGGCTCAAGCCTGCACCTTTCCCGCGTCACCAACGAGGAGGAGCTCTACACGGCCCTGAATTCCCTGTTCTCAATGGGGGAAGAAGCCATTGTGGAAACCGCCGTCACCGGCCGTGAAGTCACCTGCGGCGTGCTCGGCGAAGAGGCGCTTGCGCCCATCCTCGTCGTCTCCAAGGGCAACTACTTCGATTACCACAACAAGTACGCGCCCGACGGCGCGCAGGAAATCTGCCCCGCGCCCATTACCCCCGAAGAAACCGCCAAAGTGCAGGATGCAGCCCTCCGCGCCCACCACGCGCTTGGGCTCAAGGGCTACAGCCGCGCCGACTTCATCCTTCAGGATGACGGCACGTTGTACATCCTTGAAGTCAACACCACGCCGGGCATGACCTCCACCAGCCTCGTCCCCCGCGAAGCCGCCGTCAAAGGCATGTCCTTCGCAGATCTCATCGAACGCCTGCTTGAACTCGCCCTGAAACGGTAGGGCAAACAAGAACCCCTGCGGGGGAAGAGGGAACCTTTCCACAAGGCTGTGCGCCAGAAAAGAGTTGATGCTTTTTTCCTTGAGATTCCAAAGGAATAACCAGAAAAACGCCTCAGCTATGGATTCAGCCAAGGGGAAAACCGGAGAAAAAGGCTGTCTTTTCACCGTGCTGTGGAGATGAAACGACCACACGCCATGACAAAGCCTTCCAGAAAAAGTCTCCCCTTCCCCCGCCGCCTTTCAAACCAAGGATACCTTATAGTGAAACGCAGCGTGCTCCGCGCCCTGTTGAGCGGCGCATACGGTTTGGCATGGCTGGCGGCCCGTCCAGTCCTGCGCCGCCATAAACGCCTTCAGGATGGCTTCCCGCAACGTCTTGTCCCTGACGGGTGGCCCGGCCCGGCGCTCGGCACGGAAACGGACGGCGGAAGTGCAACCACCTGTACAAAGGCGGACATCTGGCTTCAGGCGGCATCCGGCGGCGAAGCCTACCTTGTCTGGGAACTGCTCGCCCATCTTGCCGTACTCTGCGAGAGGCAGGGCGATCCCGAACCGCTGCGTGTGCTCGCCACCACATGGACACGGCAGGGGCTCGACATTTTGCGGAATATGTCGGGAAAACTTCATGAGAAACACCCGTGGCTGTCCGTCCGGCCCACATTTTTCCCGCTGGACGATCCGAAGCTCATGGAGAAGGCGCTCGAACAAGCCCGCCCCCGTGTGGTCGGCCTGCTGGAAACCGAACTCTGGCCCGGCCTCATGCTGGCTTGCGAAAAACGAAATATCCCCATGCTGATCCTCAACGGGCGCATGACGGACAAAAGCCTGCGCGGTTACCTCAGGCTTGGGGCCGTCGTCCCCGGCTTTTGGGAATCCATCGCACCCAAGCATGTCTGCGCCATCTCAAAAACGGACGCCGGGCGTTTCGCCCGGATCTTCGGCGGCGACAAAGTGGAAGCCGTGCCGAACATCAAATTCGACCGGGCCACCGCCACAGCCATGCCCGCCGTCTCCGCCCCCCTGCTGAAGCTCCTGCCTCCCGAACTTCACGCCCGGCAGACCGTCCTGCTGGCCTCCGTCCGTGAACAGGAAGAACCCGCACTCCTTTCCGTCATCCAAACACTGCACGCGCACGGCGCCCCCACCATCGTCATCGCCCCCCGGCACATGCACCGCGTCAAACCGTGGCAGGCCCTTCTGAGCGGCGTGAAACTCCCCGCCGTCATGCGCTCGAAACAAACGGAAACCATCCCCGCAGGCTCCATCGTCATCTGGGATACGTTCGGGGAGCTCGGCCAGCTTTACCAGCTTGCGGACGCCGTTTTCGTCGGCGGCAGCCTTGCCCCACTCGGCGGCCAGAATTTCCTCGAACCCTTGGCACTGGGCAGGATTCCCTGCTGCGGCCCGCATCTGGACAACTTCGCATGGGCACTGGAACCTTCCGGCGAAGCCGAACGAGACTCGCTCGAAACCCTCGGCCTTCTCCAAATCGGGGAAAACGCCAAGGCCGTCGCAACACTGCTGCAACAGCAACTCGCCGCACCAACCTGAAGTTCATCCACCACTACATGCAGAGCATCACCCCCGAATTCAACGGGCGTGCCAGCGGCCACGTA
>URTO01000272.1 GCA_900550745.1 uncultured Desulfovibrio sp.
GCGAAGCAGACAAGATATACAAGGACAAGATTAAATTCTACTGTCCCAATTCCCTATATCCTTTCCAATGCCCCCGCCTTTTCCAGATAGCGGCGGAACAGGCGGACGGAGGGGCGCGAACAGGCGTCGAAGTCGGCGGTCAGTTCGAGGCCCGGAACGATGACCCGAACCACCGGAAATTCCAGATCCTCACGCGTCAGCTCCACATAAACGGGGGCGTGCCCATGAGAGAGGAGCACTTCCTCCAGCAGCCGGAGGTTGTCGGCGGGCGAGCCGAGCCGGTAATCGGGCAGATCGGAAAGGCGGCGCTGTGCGAGGCCGGCCGGAACCGGCGCGGAAGCCGGGCCGTTGGGATACGGATAGGGGGTTTCGGTCAGCGCCGAGAGCAGGGCCCCGGCCCCGGAAAGCCCCGCCCCCGCTCCGCGAACCACGGAACCGTCGCCGCAGGTTACGAAGCTCTGGTAGCAGGGGACGCCGAATTCCGTGGTCATGTCCCGGAACCAGACATGGATGCCCCGCCGGGCGTAATCCGCGAGAAGCAGCGCCAACGGGTGCTCGATGTCCGCGTGCAGCTCGAAGCACTGGCCGCGCCGCCACGGTACGGTAGCCTCGGCGTCGCGTTCCAGTATTTCGGTAAGCGCGCCGGCCTTGGCTTCATCGAGGGTGTTGCCCGAAGCCATGCCCGTAGAGCCGGGGGACAGGAAAAGGGCGGGTTCGTCGAGATTGCAGAACAGCCCCACGGCCTGCACCGGGACAAGTACCGTACTGCCCGAAACGCCGCGGCCTTCCATCCAGTAAAGGGGCTGATCGCCGTACTCGGCGTCGATGGGCAGGCTGCGCGGATCGACGGCGGCCCGGCCTTGTGCCAGCAGTTCCGCATGGCTGGCCCGGACAATCGGCGTGGGGTGGAGGCGATCGGTGATGGCGTCCCCATCCACGGACAGATAGGCCGAAGCGCGTTCGACCATCTCCATTGAGTAGGACGCACGGGCCGCGGCGATGGACAGGCCGCGCCCCCATGTGGTGGCTTCCCCTTGGAGGGTGTAGTCGAGCTTGCCGCTGCGCACGGCGATGTCCACGTTCCAGTTCCGCAGCAGCCCCACGGGGGCAAGCGAGGATTCGTGCCGCATTTCCGTCCCGGCGATCACGCCGCAGGCAGCCAGCGAAGCCAGAGCTTCCGCCGCCGTATGCTGGGCCGGGGGGCGTGACCAGATGGGCTGTCCGGGTACGGCCCGTTCAGCGTAAACCTCCGCTGCCGTGCGTCCGTGTTTGGGCGGTTCCGCATTCCGCACATACGCGGGCAGGGGAAGCTCGTTGTCGTCGGGATGCGGCAGGGGATGGTGCCGGGAAAGGTTTTCTTCAAACAGGGCATTCCATGCGGCAAGGTTCGCTTGTTCCTCTTGCCCTTCCTTCGTGAGGGATTTGCGGGCGAAGCCGAGGTACGGCAGGGGGGTGGCCCCTTCCAGCCGTTCAAGCTCCCCGGCGGAGACGCCGCTCAATAGTTCGGCGTGCCCGGCGTTCAGGAATGCCGCTTCGTAGAGCAATGCCATGAGCACCGGACGGGAAGGCGTGCGCAGTGCGGCGGCTTCGCCCGGGGGCAGGGCCGTGATGCGGCGCAGCAGATGGCGGTGCAGAAATTCGTCGAGGGGGGCGGCCTCAAGGCGGGCGAGCGCATCCTCAAAGCTGAGATCTTCCGGCGGCTCGCAGGAAAAGTATCCGGTCATGGACTCGGTGGAGGCGTGGGCATAGCGATAGGGGAGGGTGGTCGTGGGCATGGCTGTCCTCGGAAAAAGTGGAATCGGCTTGCGTTACGTTGCCCAAAACGGCGGGAAAAGGCAAACGTGTCTTTGGTGCGGGGCAGGCGGGGCACCGTGCCGTTTCGCATGGCGCTAAGCCCGTCTGATAAAAATCGGGCTGTGTGATTTCCCCGTTTCGTGTGGCGTGCGGCCTTTAAGCCGCTTTGCAAACCGGAGGCGTCCCCCCACATCCCGTTTCGCATGGCGCGGCCTTTAAGGGGGTGGAGTTGTCGCCGGAACACGTGGACGGGGCTTGACATTTCCGCTGATATGGATAAAAGAGTTCGTTTCTTACGTAAAAAATCGCGCTCCGGCGCGCAGGAGGTTATCATGAGCGACGCAAAAACCCTCGTGGGTGCCGTCAAGACTGAGCAGGGCGTTGAAGTGAAGGGTATGCTGATGCAGCCCGTCATTGAAAAGTGTGAAGGCTGTGATCGCGTTCGCACGTTTGAAGAGCAGCAGTTCTGCGGCAGCTACCCGAACCCCGCCAAGAAGTGGTTCGACGGCCGCTGTAATTTCGCTACCCACATCAAGACGGAAACCAGCAAGGCCGCCAAGGTCAACCCGTTGAAGGCGTCCAAGCGTGCTGCGAAGGGCCGTTAAGCCGTTCGGAAGCGTTTTGTCCGCGGGTATGCACCGCAATTTTTCCGGGAACGCCCGTCTTTGGGAAGGGCGTTCTCCCAAGGCAGGGGGAGGCGTCGTCTTCCCCTTTCTTCTTTTCCGAAGCCGTACATGAGGAACATATGGCACGTTTTTCTCGGCTTATTGAGTCCATCGGACAGCAGCGGGACAAGGTCATCGAATACCAGACCCGCATGACGGAGCTTCCCGCCCTCGGCCCGGAGAACGGCGGCACGGGCGAAATGCCCAAAGCCCTGTATCTGGAGGGGCTGCTGCGTGAGCTCGGCGTAACGGACATCCTGCGCATTGACGCGCCCGACCCGCGGGTTCCCGACGGCGTGCGCCCCAATGTGGTCGCGCGCATCCCCGGCGCGTCGCCGCGCCGCCTTTGGATTCTGGGGCATATGGACGTTGTGCCTCCGGGAGAGCTTTCCTACTGGAAGACCGATCCGTGGAAGGTTGTCGTCGACGGCGACAAGATCCGTGGGCGCGGCGTGGAGGACAACCAGCAGGCCATCATCTGCGGCCTGCTCATTGCGCAGGAACTGAAGGCGCAGGGTATCACCCCCGACCTCTCCCTTGGCCTGATTTTCGTTTCCGACGAAGAGACTTCCAGCCGTTACGGGATCCATTACATCCTCAAGACCCATGCCGACCTGTTTGGCCCCGACGATTTCGTGGTCGTGCCCGACTACGGCGTGGCGGACGGCTCCTCCATCGAAATTTCCGAGAAAGGCCAGTTGTGGATGCGCGTCGAGGTGCTTGGGCATCAGTGCCATGCGTCCCGCCCGCAGGAAGGCCGCAACTCGCTGGTCGCCGCCGCCGACATGATCCTGCACGTGCGGGATCTGGAATCCATTTATGCTCAGATCGATCCGCTGTTCCAGCCCCCGTGCTGCACGTTCGTCCCGACGCGCCACGAAGAGAACGTCCCCAACATCAATTCCCTGCCGGGCAAGGACGTGTTCTACATCGACAGTCGCATTCTGCCGGGCATCAGCCACGACGACGTGCTCACCTCCACACGGGAGATCATGGAAGCCGTGGCGGAGCGTCATGGCGTGACCGTGGACGTCACCGCCGTGACCAATGCGCCCGCGTCGCCCGCAACCCCGCCCGACAGTGAGGTGGTGCTCCGCCTTTCCGCCGGCATCCGTGAGATCTACGGCATCGAGCCGCACTGTGACGGCAGCGGCGGCGGGACCGTGGCCGTGGGCTTCCGCGACATGGGCATCCCGGCCGCGGTCTGGGCCAGCGTCGTGCCGACCTATCATCTCGCCAACGAATACTCCCTGATTTCCCGTACCCTCGGCGACGCGCAGGTGCTCGCCCGGATGCTCTACGATAGGTCCGCCTGCCAGGCCTAATTTAACGGGAGTGCTGATGCCGGGGATGGCGATAGGGATGGAGCCTAGT
>URTO01000273.1 GCA_900550745.1 uncultured Desulfovibrio sp.
GAACAGGGCTTCTTTGAAACGATTGTTGATGAAAATGCCTGGGAATTGGCAGGTGAGGGTGTACGTAAATTCGACCTACGGAACCGTGCGCACCCCCGAATATTTCGAGCATAAGGGCGTGCATACCCTGAACCAGACCCGCGTGACCGCCATCGACCGCGCCGCCAAGACCGTGACGGCCAAGAACCTGGTCACGGGCGAAGAAAAGACGCTTCCCTACGACCGCCTGATCATCGCCACCGGCAGCACGCCCAAGGTGCCCCCCGTCGAAGGCCGCGACCTCAAAAACGTGGGCGGCGCGAATAACCTTGAAGACGCCGACGCGCTCCGCAAGGCCTGCGCATCCGGCAGCGTGCAGAACGCCGTGGTCATCGGCGCCGGGTTCATCGGCATGGAAATCGCCGTGGCCCTCGCCGACATGTGGGACATCAAGACCAGCGTGGTGGAATTCATGCCGCAGGCCATGCCCGGCGTCATGTCCGCCAGCCTGTCCGACATGGTCAGGCATGACCTCGAAGAACACAACGTCGACGTCTACACCGGCGAAAAAGTGCAGCGCCTTGAAGGTGAAAACGGGACTGTGGCCCGCGTCGTGACCGACAAGCGCACCCTCGACGCCGATCTGGTCATCTTCGCTACCGGCTTCGCGCCCAACACCGCGCTGGCCCGCGCCGCCGGGCTCGATCTTGAGGAACGCACCGGCGCGATCCTCGTCAACGAATACATGCAGACCTCCGATCCCGACATCTATGCGGGCGGCGACTGCGTAGCCATCCCGAACCTCGTCACCGGCAAGCCCTTCGTGCTGGCGCTCGGCTCCCTCGCCAACCGGCAGGGCCGCGTCATCGGCACCAACGCCGCCAGCGACAGCGGCAAGGCGGCAACCTTCCACGGCGCCGTGGGCACGTGGTGCGTGAAGCTCTTCAAGATGTCCGCATGCGGCACCGGCCTGACCATCGAGCGTGCCAAAGCCTTCGGATTCGACGCCGTTTCCGCCAGCCTCGAACAGCTCGACCGCGCCCATTTCTATCCTGAAAAGCACATGATGACCCTCGAACTCGTGGTCGAACGCGGAACCCGCCGCGTACTCGGCATTCAGGGCGTGTGCGAAGACGGCGACGCCCTCAAGGCCCGCATCGACGCCGTGGCGACCATGCTCCAGTTCGGCAAGCCCACCATCGACGACCTCGCCAATGCCGAAATCGCTTATGCGCCGCCCTTCGCCTCCGCGATGGACGCCGTAAACGCCGTGGCCAACGTAGCGGACAACATCCTCTCCGGACAGCTCAAGGCCATTTCTTCCAAGGAATTCGGCGAACTCTGGAAGGATCGCGCCAACAACAACGTCTTCTTCGCCGACGCCCGCCCCGCCGCTTCCGGCAACGCCACCGCCGCCAAGTATCCCGGCGAATGGCACGCCATCGCGCTGGAAGACATTGAAGCGAAGTTTGATTCCATCCCCAAGGATCGCCCGGTGGCCCTCGTGTGCAATACCGGCCTGCGCGCCTATGAAGTGATGCTGTACCTGCACAACCACGGCGTGACCGACGTGGTGAACGCCCTCGGCGGCATGCAGGCGCTCATCAAACGCGGCGACAATATGTAAAAAACAGTCTGGGGGCCTCCCCTCCAGACGGCGCAAGACGGGGAAAAGCGTTCCGTTTCCGCTTTTCCCCGTCTTTTTTTGCCGCTGCCGTGCCCTTGCCACAGCCCCCCTGTCCCGGTAAACTACCCGCCAAAACAAGGAAGTTTGTATGAACGCCCTCTCCTCGAATCCAGCCATCAAGGAAACCTCGATGAAACGCAAAATACTCTGGGCCCTTCTCGCCATCTGGCTCATCCTAACGGCCTATCTGCTGTTCCTCTCCAATAAATGGGCGTCCGCCGCCACGCCGTCCTACGCGGCCTCAAGCGCCGTCACCACTGACAATTTTGCGGAACTGCTGCGCGAAACCCTCCAGAAGAACCCTGACCTGCTGCTCAGCGTCCTGCGCGAAAACAGCGAGGCCGTGCTCGACATCGCTCAGGAAGGCTCCAACCAGCGCCGCCACAAGAACCTGATCGCCCAGTGGAAGGCGGAGCTGAACCAGCCCAAGGAAGTGGATATCAAAAACCGCCCGGTTCGCGGGGCCGCCGACGCGCCCGTGACCATCGTGGCCTATTCTGATTTCACCTGCCCCTACTGCCAGCAGGCTGCGGGGACGATGGAAAAAGTCCTCAAGGAAAATCAGGGCAAGATCAAATACGTCTTCAAGCACTTCCCGCTGGAAACCACCGGCGTCGCCCGCCTCGCCGCCGAATACCACGTTGCCGCCGCCCGGCAGGATCCTGAACTGGCGTGGAAGTTTTATGACCTGCTCTTCGCCCGCCGCGCCGATGTGCTCAAGAACGGCGAACCCGCCATTGTGAGCGCCGCCAAGGATGCCGGGCTGAACATGAAGAAGCTCGCCGCCGACGTGAAGCGTAAGGACGTGCGCGCCGAGGTGGATGCCGACATCGCCGAAGGCCAGCGCGTAGGCGTGCAGGGGACTCCGTATTTCCTCATCAACAACCTTGTGGCCCGCGGCGCGCTGTCTTCCGAGCTGTTCAAGGAAGCCATCAACATGGCCTTGCAGGCCGCTCCCTCCGGGCAGAAGTAACGCATGATCATCACCCGCAATCCCGATGCGCTTGATCTGCCGCTGCCGTTGGCTCTCTCTCAGGGAACCTCGGTAACGGTGGGCAATTTCGACGGCGTCCACTTGGGGCATCAGGCGCTCCTCGCCATGACCTGTGAACGCGCGGCCCAAACGGGAACAATCCCCGTCGCCATGACGTTCAACCCGCATCCCCTTGAAGTGCTGACGCCGCACGCGCCTCCGCGCCTCACGACCCCGCAGGCACGGCTTGCGCTGCTGGAAGCCTCCGGCATGGCGCTTGTAATGCTCGTGGCCTTTACGCCCGAATTCGCAGCCATGCCGCCGGAAACCTTCGTGCGCCGCATCCTTCTCGGCACGCTGAACATGCGCGAACTGTTCCTCGGCTATGACTTCACCCTCGGCAAAGGCCGTGCCGGGACGCCCGAAGTCCTCACCCAGCTCGGCAAAGCCGAAGGGTTCCGCGTGGATCGGATGGACGCGCTCTCCGTGCACGGCGAAGTGGTCAGCTCCACGCGCATACGGGAGCTGCTGCACCAGGGGCAGGTATGGGAAGCAAGCAGCCTGCTCGGACGCCTGTACAGCGTGCAGGGCGAAGTCATCCACGGCAAAAACCGGGGTGGGCGCCTGCTTGGGTTCCCCACGGCGAACCTCGCCCCCACGCCGACCATGCTCCCCAAGCCCGGCGTGTACGTGACGCTTGCCACGCCGTCCGAATCCGCAGGAAGCGGGCTCCCCTTTGTCCTCGACCCCGCGCACCCCACGCCGGACACGTATCCGGCAGTGACGAACATCGGCTACAACCCGACTTTCGGGCCGGGCGCGCTCACGGTCGAAACGCACCTGCTCGATTTCGACGCCGATCTGTACGGCAAGCATCTCGAAGTCGCCTTTGTCGAACGCTTGCGCGGCGAAGTCACCTTTACCGGCCCAGACTCCCTCGTCGCCCAGATCAAAAAAGACGCTGATCAAGCACGGAAAATATTGGAAACGGTTGCAGGGGAACAGAGAGGCTGAGGCCTCCGGCGGCAAGGGGCTACCGCCCCTTGACCCTGTCCGGGGGGCGAGCCGCCCCCCCGGACCCCAGCACAACGCCCGCAGCAGAAACGGTTCCGCATCCAGCTTACGCTGGCTTCGGAACCGTTTCTGCTGCGGGCGTCCTGTCGATGCCGGATGCTTCCCTTCTCAAACA
>URTO01000274.1 GCA_900550745.1 uncultured Desulfovibrio sp.
CGCCAGCAAGGGTTGCGAAAACTGGCCGCTTACGGTCCTCCAGGGCCATATGGATATGGTCTGCGTCGCCAAACCCGATCATCTGGCTTCGACCTATACCAAACTCAAACCCCTTTTCGCCCGGTTGCGCCCGGGCCAACCCGCATGAGGAGAGGTCTATGCGTTACATCAAAGTGCTGCTGCTGGTCATTCTGTTTTTCTTGGTCATGATGTTCTTCGTGCAGAACCAGAGTGCGTTCTCGCAGGCCGTTGCGCTGAAACTCGACCTGCTGTTCCTCCCTCCGGTCGAATCCGCCCCTCTGCCCTTCTACACCCTGCTGATCATCTGTTTCGTCCTTGGCGCCCTGTGTATCCTCGCCATGCTGATGTGGGATCGGGTTTCCCTCTCCGCCAAGCTGACGATGGCCAATATGCGTGCCCGCGGCTTTGAAAAGGATGTCGCCAAGGCCCTCAAGACCAACGAGGCCCTTCAGAAGAAGCTAGACGCCGCCGAAGCCAAGGCCGCCCAGCTCGCCGAAGAGGTCGAAAACGCGAAAAAGTCCGCTTCCGCACTTACCGAACAAGAATAACCACTTACCATTCATGATGCCCACGGATGATCCCTCGCTGGATTGTGCGTGGGCATTATTGCAGCATATGAGTCAACAGCCCGCATCTCCCCGCCTTACCCCCATGTTTGAACAGTACCTCCGCATTAAGGAGGGCTATCCTGACGCCCTGCTCTTCTACCGCATGGGTGACTTTTATGAACTTTTTTTTGAGGACGCCGAAGTAGCCTCGCGTGAACTCCAAATCGCGCTGACTTCGCGCAACCCTAACGCGGAATCACCCGTTCCCATGTGCGGCGTCCCGTGGCATGCCGCCGAAGGGTACGTCAGCCAGCTTTTGAACAAGGGCTACAAGATCGCTTTCTGCGATCAGGTCGAAGACCCCAGAGCCGCCAAGGGGCTTGTCGAGCGCGCCGTCACCCGTGTCTACACCCCCGGAACCGCCGTCGAGGACGTCAGCCTTGAGCCCAAGGGGCACACCTATCTTGGGGCCCTGCTCTGGAGTGCCGACACGGATCGCGGCGGGTTCGCGTGGGTGGATGTCTCCACCGGCTACTGGGCCGGGCTGCACGTCAAAAAGAGTCAGGAACTCTGGCAGTGGGCGCAGAAGATTGCCCCACGCGAACTCCTGTTGCCGGAAGATGCCGACATCCCGCCCTCGCTGCACCTTACGGACATTCAGGTCGTCCGTGTCCCCTTGCGGAGCCATTTCGACTACAAGCGCTCCACTGAACGCGTCCTTGCCGCCCAGTCCGTCGCCGAATTGGGGGCCTTGGGGCTGGAAGACCGCAAAGAGCTGGTGCAGGCCTGCGGCGCACTGCTCGCCTATCTGGAGCAGACGCAGATGCAGGACACCAAACATCTTGCGCCCTTCGAGCCTCTGGATCTTGGCCAGCACCTCCTTATCGACGACGTTACGGAACGTAATCTGGAGCTGTTCCGCCGCCTCGATGGACGCAAGGGCGTAGGCACGCTGCGCCATGTGATCGACTCCACGCAGACGCCGATGGGCGGCCGCCTGCTTGAGGAGCGCCTGCGCAACCCTTGGCGCGAGCTTGCGCCCATTCAGGAAACGCAGGAAGCCATTGCTTGGCTCATTGCGCATCCCGAAAACAGAAAAAAGCTGCGCGAGGCGCTTTCCGGCGTCTATGATCTTGAGCGCCTGTCTACCCGTATCGCCCTGAACAGAACCTCCCCCCGGGATATGCTGTCGCTCAGGCAGAGCCTTGCGGCGCTTCCTCCGGTCAAATCCGCCATCACGTCTCCCGATGCCGATACCCCCAGAGTGCTCCGCTCCATTACGGAACATTGGGATGATCTCGGCGACCACGCCGCCACGCTGCAAAAAGCCCTTGCCGACGATCCGCCGCAGTTCATCACCGAAGGAGGACTGTTCAAGCAGGGTTATAACCCGGAACTGGACGAACTGCTGGATCTCGTCGAACACGGGGAAAACCGGGTCAAGGCACTGCTCGAAGAGGAACAGAAAGCTTCGGGCATCAGCAAGCTCAAGCTCGGCTACAATCGGGTGTTCGGGTATTACTTCGAGCTGTCCAAGGCAGTGGGCGGAACGCCTCCCGAACATTTTATCCGCAGGCAGACGCTGGCCAACGCCGAGCGTTTCACGACCGTCCGCCTCAAGGAACTGGAAGAAAAGCTGCTTTCCGCCGCCGATCGGCGCAAGTCGCTTGAATACAAGCTGTTCCAGCAGCTTCGCGGGGCATTGGCGGAAGCCCGCCCCCGCATCCTGTTCATGGCCGACATGCTGGCGCAGCTGGACTATTGGCAGTCATTGGCGGAAACGGCGGTGCGCCACAACTGGTCGCGCCCCGTGCTCCATACCGGGCAATCCATCACAATCAGGGAAGGACGCCACCCAGTCGTTGAGGGCATTATCGGAGAAGCCGCGTTCGTGCCCAACGACCTCCATATGGATGAGGACAGGCGGCTCCTGCTGATCACCGGCCCCAACATGGCGGGTAAGTCGACCGTGCTCCGCCAGACCGCACTGATCTGCCTCCTCGCGCAGATGGGGTCTTTCGTCCCGGCCCGGGAAGCCCAGCTTGGCCTGTGCGATCGCATCTTCTCCCGCGTAGGCGCTTCGGACAATCTGGCGCAAGGCCAAAGTACGTTTATGGTGGAAATGATGGAGACCGCACGCATCCTGCGGCAAGCCACCAAACGCAGCCTCGTCATCCTTGACGAAATCGGACGCGGCACGAGCACATTCGACGGGCTGGCGTTGGCGTGGGCCGTTGCGGAAGAGCTGGCAAGGCGGGCCGGGGGCAGCATCCGAACCCTTTTTGCCACGCACTATCATGAACTCACGGCATTAGAAGGCAAAATCCCCGGTGTGCATACCATGAACATCGCCATTCGGGAGTGGAACGGGGAAATCGTCTTTCTCCGCCGCCTGATCCCCGGGCCGTCCGACCGGAGCTACGGCATCGAAGTCGCGCGGCTGGCAGGCGTCCCACAGCCCGTCGTCCAGCGGGCACGGGAAATCCTCGCCCAACTGGAGCAAAACAAAAGCTCCTCACCCGTCCGTCAGGTCATGCCGAATCTTCTGCCCGGCATCCAGCTTCCCGAGGCCAAGCCCAAGAAAGTGGTCGAGGAAGTTGCCGTTGCGGAACCGGAACACCCTTTGCTCGTGGCTCTGCGGGATACCAATCCCGATGCCCTGACCCCTCTTGAGGCCCTGAAACGTATCACGGAATGGAAACTTTTATGGGGAGCCCCAAAGCAATGAAAACACGGATCACGCTAATACTGTGCTGCCTACTGTTGATCGCAGCGGGATGCGGCAAGAAAGGGGATCCGATCCCCCAAGACAAGAAAAACCTGTTTGAATGGGAAAGCGCTGACGCCGCCCTCACCGGAAACGGTTGTCTCGCCATCTCCGCGTTCATGAAAGGCGCGGCGCGCAATGTGGACGGTTTCTCCATTGAGCTGGAACCTCTGGGCGCATCTACCGATTCCACCCTGCCCAAGGAATTGCAGACGCCGCAGGATACCTGTGAGGGCTGCCCCTTCGCCCCGCGCGAAACGCAGGAACTGACGCCGCAACAGGCCGTCCCCACGGATTCGGGAACGCGGTTCGCTTTCACCTATTGTCCGCAAAACAAGGCGGCGGCTTACCGCTGGCGTCTAGTGGCGCGGAACGTCTTCATGGCCTTCCCCTACGCACTGACCCCGGTGAAAACCGTTCGCTAAGGCAACATTCCTTTTAAAATATTCTGAACGCATTGGGGGAGCTTTTCTCTGGAAAGGCTCCCTC